>CAMZCV010000235.1 GCA_947305035.1 uncultured Coriobacteriales bacterium
CGGAGTCGTGGGCGTGCGCCTGAACAGGCAGAGCGGCCTTTGCCCCATGTGCACGGAGATCATGCACCTCAACGAGGAGGTGGCCTTCAACGAGATCCTGCAGCGCGAGCGCGAGGAGAAGGCCGACGAGGCCGAGGCGGCCGCGATCCGCAGAGAACGCGACCGGATGCGGCAGAGGAACAGCCGCCTCTGCAGGAAGTACGGGCTCAAGAGCCGGCGCGACCGCAAGTGAGGGTGCAAAGGGTGCAAGGTTTCGGCCTTTGCACCCTTTCACCCCTTGTTAGCCCCAGTTTGTGACGCGCGAGGAACATGCCACCGTGAGGAGGTGGCACCATGCCCGCGAAGTTGAAGCTTACATACGCGCTCGTGGAGCAGATCGTCGAGCTCAAGCGCGACGGACTGTGCGACGCGGACATCATCGCCGCGATCGGCGTGCACCAGGCGACGTTCTACCGCTGGCTGAAAGAGGGCGAGAACGCCAAGACCGGGGTGAAGCGCGCGTTATACGAAGAACTAAAAAAGGCCGAGGCCCAGTACAAGAGATGCCTGCTCACGACCATCAAGTCGGCGGCCGAGAGCCGGGCGCAGTACTGGACGGCGGCGGCCTGGCTGCTCGAGCGCAAGTACCCCATGGAGTACGGCAAGATGGAGCGCAAGGCCGAGGAGGCCGACAACGCGCCGGTTCAGCTGACCCTCGGCCTCGTCATCGAGCCGATGGCCGACGACTCCGACGGCGAGGGCGGTGGTTCCGAGTGACCAACGTCTCCGACTTCGTCATCCCTCGCTTCCACCCAGTGCTCGGCGATGTGATGGCGCACGGCCACACGCACTACTGGCTGCCGGGCGGACGTGGGTCCACGAAGAGCTCGTTCATCTCCATAGCCATTATTCTTCTCATCATTGCCAACCCGAAGGCGAACGCGGTGGTGGTGAGGCGCTTCTCCAACACCTTGCGCGATTCCGTCTACCAGCAGATCCAGTGGGCGATCGAGGTGCTCGGCCTGGAGGGCGTCTTCCGCTGCCGCGTTTCTCCCATGGAGATCACCTACACCCCTACCGGGCAGCGCATCGTGTTCCGCGGTGCGGACGATCCTCTCAAATTGAAGGGCGTGAAGTTCACCAAGGGCTATTGCAGCGTGGTGTGGTTCGAGGAGCTTGACCAGTTCGAGGGCGTGGAGGCTGTTCGCTCCATCCTCAACTCTTTGCGCCGTGGTGGCGATCGCTTCTGGATCTTCTATTCCTACAACCCGCCAAAGACGATGTGGTCATGGGTGAACGTGGAGCGGCTGGAGCGTGTGAGACGTGACGACACCCTTGTGCGCGGTAGCTCTTATCTCGATGTGATAGAGACGCACCCGGACTGGTTGGGCGCACCCTTTGTCGAGGAGGCCGAGTACCTGCGCGACACGAACGAGCAGGCCTGGCGTTGGGAGTATTTGGGCGAGATCACCGGGACCGGTGGCGCCATCTTCGACAACGTGCACGAGGCGAAGCTTTCCGACTCTCGCATCCGCACCTTCCAGCGTATTCGCAATGGTGTGGACTGGGGCTGGTTCCCGGATCCGTGGCGCTTTGTCCGCTGTGCCTGGGAGCCTGACGCGCGACGCCTTCTCGTCTTCGAGGAGCGCTCGGCAAACAAGATGATGCCGACGGAGACGGGCAAGATCGTGGTCGATTCTCTCACCTTCCCGGACGAGCAGGGCGCGGAGGCATACTTTCACGACCAGGTCGTCTACTGCGACGACACGCCGGACAGCAAGGTGCAGATGAACGTGTGGAGACGCGAGCTCGGCATCCGCGTGCATGCGGCCAGGAAGGCCAGGATGAGGCGCTTGTCTTACGAATGGCTGGCAGGGCTGCGCGAGATCGTGATTGACCCCGAGCGCTGCCCGCTGACCTTCTCCGAATTCACCCTCAAAGAGTTCGAGAAGGACAAGGAGGGCAACTGGATCGACGAGATCCCGGATGGCAATGACCATTCCATCGACGCGGTTAGATACGCAATGATGGACGACGTATTGCGAGGTTAGGCAATGGCTTTTCTCATCGTTCTTCTCGCCATTCTTATTGCCGTCGGCATTTGTGCTCTTCTCGCCATATTCGAGTTCATGCGGCTGCTGGCGTGCGCCTTGGTGACGTTGGCTCTTCTCGCCCTTATTGGCGCCTAAGCGATTGCGTGCTAGAGCTGGTGGAAGTGCTCGCCCCAGGAGGTAGAGAGCATGTCCTTCACGCTCTTCTCGACCATTTCCCTATGCCTTGGCTGGACGATGAACATGTAGTAGCGCTGCGAGACCTTCTCGAACTTCAGCGCAAGGCCAGAAGCGCCGGGAAGGTCTTCTCTTCTCAACAGCGCCTTTAGCTGATCCGTGTAGAAGGGGTCCTTTCGCCTTGCCTTGTGCTGGTAGTAGACGACCGTGGAGCCCTGGGCGTAGTACCTGGCGA
Organism: uncultured Coriobacteriales bacterium; assembly: GCA_947305035.1. GTDB lineage: Bacteria > Actinomycetota > Coriobacteriia > Coriobacteriales > Atopobiaceae > RUG721. The sequence continues at coordinate 2,443 of CAMZCV010000235.1, forward strand.
GCTCTTCGGGCAGCACGTACTTGTTCTCCTTCGGCCTTCCCTTGGCAGATGGAACGACCAGGCCGTTGTCGGGATCCACGCACACGATGTTTTTTCCGGCCATGACGTCGAGAGACTTTGCGAACCACTCGGCCCGACGCTCGATCCTTTTCGCCTTCCTCATTCCCCTGAAATCAAGGAAGTCAGAGAAGAACGTGGCCTGCAGGATGCCGTCATTCTCCATGTAGCGCACTTCTCGGTGCTTTCCATCGACGATAGCCTTGAGGCCAAGCCAGAGGTCTGGATCGCATGCGCGGTATTCGTCCTGGTGAAGGTAGTCAACGTGGCGGCCGTCGCTATTGTGCGTCTCGTCTGGCGTGAGGTACCAGTTGAGCCCTATCGAGAAGCCTGCCGACTGCAGAGCCCTAAGGAGGCCAAGCTTGCTGTAGTCGCCAATGTCGCCCGTGTACCTGTTCTGCATGTTCTCCCCGGCTTCTCTTCTCAAACCGAAAGCTCTTCTCGGCATTTTAAGGCACGTGGGTGTTTGTGACGCGGGCGGATGCTTCACCTGACCTTATCGGCTGGACTATCGGAGGTGACGCATGGGCGCTAATGGTCTCGATGAATACTGGGTGCCGGAGCATGTGAAGGACTATCTGCGCAAGCTCGGGTTTGTCCTTCCCCTGGATGACATGGAGCCGTGGATCCGCTCGTGGGATGACTGGATGAGCGCACTCGGGGATTTTTACGATTACAGGGACAAAGACGGTATGGGGCGCGTGTATGCGGTTCACCGCAGGA
>CAMZCV010000236.1 GCA_947305035.1 uncultured Coriobacteriales bacterium
GTCCGCCAGACGAGGCTCGGGAAGATGGTAATCGAGGAGGGCGGCCAGTCGAGTCCACGCGAGGAGGACGTGCAGGCCGCACTCTTTGCCGGCATGCGCCAGAAGGGCGTGGCGAACCTGCCGTGCTGGACGCCCGGCCTGCGACAGCTCCAGGCGCGGATATGCTTTCTCCACCGCGTTCTCGCGGATGAGGCGTGGCCTGACGTTTCGGACGCGGCGCTTGAGGCGCATCTCGAGACTTGGTTTGCGGGGTTCACGCTCGGCATGAGCCGCTGGACGCATCTTGCGAAGCTCGACCTTGCGGCAGTGTTCGACTGTGCGCTCGCGGAGGCGGGGCTCGACAGGCGCGCGCTCGACAGGCTAGCGCCAGTGAAGATGCAGGTGCCGAGCGGATCGATGATGACGATCCACTACGAGGAGGACGAGCCGTTCGTGGCGGTGCGCCTGCAGGAGTGCTTTGGGCTTCTCTCCACGCCGAAGGTGGCGGGAGGGAGAGTGCCGATCGTGATGCGGCTACTTTCCCCGGCGCAGCGTCCCGTACAGGTTACGAAGGACCTCGAAGGCTTCTGGAAGACGAGCTACGCGCTTGTGCGCAAGGACATGCGGGGGCGGTATCCAAAGCACTACTGGCCGGAGGACCCGTCAATCGCCGAGCCCACCCGCCGCGTTCGCCCACCCCCGCGCTAGGCGCTTCTTTTTCGTATGCCGTTCGCAAAACTAAACGCAAGTCTGAAAGGGCAAATGCAAGTTTGCATAGGTGAACGCAAGTTGCAGAAGTGATTGCAAGTTCTTGAAAAGCTGAATGCAAGTTCTAGTGCTGCATTGATGGGTTTCGGGGCAGCTGAGTGACGTTTCCTGTCCGCCGTCGCCTTCCTGGGCTGGTGTCGGGCGCAAAGCTCCCCCAACCCGTCGCACCCATGTCCGGTTTCCGGCCGGGGTCTGCGGCGTGCGGCGGGCCTTGTTCCCTGGACGCCTCCTTCGCGGGGGCGTTCAGTTTATTTGGCAGTTCACTTCGCGGTCTTGCCGGGCTGGCCGGCGCCTGTGTCCACGCCGTTGCGGTGGAGGATCACCTGCGCGGCGTGGCGGGCGAACCTCTCGCCGAGGAGCATGGGCGTGAGGTTGACGTCGTTCGGCTCGATGCGCCTGATGCCGAGCGCGTCGAGGAACTTCTTCCCGGCCTCGCCGTTGCGGGCCACGAAGGAGTCGTAGGGGGTGGCGTCGTCGAGGACGCCGCGCGTGTAGCTGTTGACGTGCGAGAACACGAGGTTGACGTCGTCCTGCGTGAGGGACTGGAACGACACGCCCTTGACCAGGACCCTGCGGACCTCCTCGTGCATGCGCTCGGCGTGGGCCTTCTGCTTCGGGCTGTACGAGTCGCAGAAGAACACGCGGGCGCGGTACTTGTCCGGGGAGGCGCAGTCCTTCCACTCCCTGCCATCGTCCTCGCCGCGCGGGACGAAGAGCGGGTTGGCCTCGATGGCGGCGGGGTCGGAGAACTCGGGGCCGTTGTCCGTGACGACGATGGCGAAGAGCTTCTTGAAGAGCTCCGGCCCGGCGGCGTCCCAGAGCCTCCTGAAGATCTCAGTGCACGCCTCGGAGCTCTTCGAGTCGCTGATGAAGCCCAGCGCGAGGCCGTCCTCGTTGAAGATGAACGTGAAGATGTACTTCCCGTCCCTCTTCTGTCCCTCGAGCCCGTCCATCTCGGCTTCGCGGTCGCGGAGCGAGGGGTTGGCGATCCAGTACGAGATCAGGTCCTTGTAGGTGCGCCCGACGCGGCACTTGGCGTCGGTCTTCGTGACGGGGCGCGCCTTCCTCGGCCTGCGGGAGCAGGCGAAGGGGAGGTCGCCCCGGATGGCGTCGAACTTCTTCAGGTTCACGTAGTTGTACATGGTGCGCTCGCAGACGTCGAAGAGGCCCGGGTTGTTCGCCATGACGTTTCTCACGGACTGCCCCTGGCGCGTGCACCGCGTGAACACCTCGTTGATCCTCGCGAGCTGCTCGTCGGAGGCGTGAACGCCCCGGCGCGACTCGTGGAGCAGCCCCTCGTAGTTGGCCTGGGCTCCGCCGGCGATGTAGAACTTCTTCGGCAGCGGGCAGCTCCGCTCCCTCTCGCAGCCGTTGCAGACGAACGGCGACGACGTCAGCCGGTGGCAGGTGCGCGGCAGGAAGTCGGCGCAGGCCTCGACGCAGCAGACGCAGTTCTTGCAGAGCTTCCTCATCCCGCAGTCGACCGGGCACACCTTGGTGCGCCGGCAGGAGTCGTAGAGCGCGCATGTGGCGCTCGACGTCCTGCGCACGCCCTTGTTGCTGTCGATCCTCCTGTTCCTGATCTCCCGGGCGATGGTGCAGTCGGGTCTCCCGAGCTTGCTCGCGATCTGCGCGACCAGCCACCCCATCCGGAGCAGCCTCTCTATCTCGACGCGGTCCGCGTCGTCCATGTGCTTTGCCATGATGTTGTTTCCTTTCTTGTCCCCGCCGGCAAGGGACGTGCGGAATGACCGTCCGCATACTGCGTCCGCTCCCCGCGCGGGGCGGATAGTATACGACACCTCCCGCACGCCTCCGGCTCGGTCTCGCCTTGGATTTGCAAAACTAAACGCAACTCCCCCCTAGGGGGGAGTGGGAGGAACTACAATGCCTAATCGCACATTCTCCCCGGCATTCCCCCTGTCTGCAAAGGTAAACGCTTTGGATCCTTGCGTTCACTCTTGCAAACGGCACCACCTCAAAAATCGCATCTTTCCCTTGTGCCGCAGTGGACGTTTTGTTATACTTATCATCATGATTTCTCAATTGCGTTTTTGCATAGTTGATGGGAAGGCATGAAATGACAAGTTTGACTAGAAGATGGAAAGGAAGGTTCTACGACGTCCTAGCGGTTGCGGCTTTCTCCGCCTCAATGCCGCTTATTGCCTATATGGTATCGATAGATGGCGTCACATGGGTGTACAACATCTCTGCCGGCAACGCAACTGTGACCCGCTGTCTCCCTAACTCAACAGACGGCGAGATAGAAGGCGAGGTGACGATCCCCAATGAGCTAGACGGCAGGCCAGTGACGGTCATAGGCTCCTCTGTGTTCTCGGGATGTGCAAAAATGACGAGTGTGACGATTCCTAACAGTGTAACGAACATAGATTACAGAGCGTTCTCTGGTTGCAGCGGGCTGAAATCAATTATCGTCAGCGCAGACAATCCCAACTATTCTTCGGCGAATGGGC
>CAMZCV010000237.1 GCA_947305035.1 uncultured Coriobacteriales bacterium
TCCGGTAGATCCTGACCGTGCTCATCTGGATGGCGGCGATGCAGTACGACTCCACGACGGCACGTGCGACCTCCATCCATCGGCACCGCTCGCTGGCCTCGAAGACCTTGGAGCCCGTCGGCTCTCCGTCCTCGCCGAGGATGTTGCCCAGGAAGTCGACCAGCGTGTGCCTTACGCTCATCTGGTACCTCCGATCTGCATGAGATTGGCCCATGTGGCCATCGGTTGCGCGTGATTTCGGGCTCACGCGGGCCGAGTCAGAAGACGAACGCGGGCATGAAGTCCACCTCTACGTCTTCGGGTAGCCTGTCTCCCGCGCACATCGCTGCCACGAACGACATGAAGGCGTCCGTCTTGCGCGAGTGCGGGGCTATCTTTCCGTACTTGTAGTTCTCGTTGGGCGCTGGCACGAGCTTTGCGTTGTTGGCGCTCCATCGCATGAGCGGGGAGTCTCCCCACGCCACGATGCCGTTGGCGAATGCGGAGTCTATCACCGGCACTATGCGCATCTGGTCGGACGGTCGCACGACGTAGACCTGCTGCTGCTCGCCCTTGAGGGATGAGTCCAGCAATAGGACGTCGGCCAGAGCCTTCTTCATCAGCGCGAGTCGGTAGTCGTCCAGCGCCGCCATCTCTATCGTCGCGTCGAGCTCTGCCGCCGTGTCGCGTGCCCATACGCACGGCAGGGTGGGGGAGATGTCAACGTCGTCCACGATGGTTAGCCACCCGTCTTCGGCCCATTGAGCGAGCGGTGCCTTGACCTCTCCCGCGTCTGAGCTGTGGGTGCACCACCATGCGTGATGCAAGACCTGCCACTCGCCGCCGCGATGGAATAGCAGGCACGCGCCCACCATGTCGGTCGTGCGTGCGTAGTCGAGACCGAGTATGCACGGCAGGCCTGTCAGGTCGCCCACGTCGCGCGACGCGGCCACGAGGTTGTTCCATGCGGTGACCGCTAGGTCGACTCGCTGCTGCGGGCAGTTGAAGCGCTTTGTCGGCACCTCGGGGTGCCTTGCGGGATGCCGTGCCCACTCTCGGTAGTCGTCGCGGTACTCCTGCATGAGCGATGGTCGGCGCGTGATTGACGGGTTCGCCTTGGGCCACATCGCTTCGTCGTGGATCTCGTCTGGCGTGTCCAGCTTGAATACCATCGGCAAGAAGCGGTTATCGGGCTCGTCGCCTCTCAGCACGAGCTCAGCGAGCTCCTTGTCCTCGTCGAGCGGGCCCTCCCGCACGTCGCCGTCGGTGGTGATCTTGAACACTCGCGCGTCGGGCTTCTTGCCGAGACCGCCGAGCACCACGCCCATGGTACGGTTCGACTCGTAGGCGTGCTCCTCGTCAAGGATCACCGCACCGGGACGACCTCCGTCCTTGCTGTTCGCGTTGGCCGTGAGGAACTTGAAGATGCTTGACGTCGACTTGTTCTTGATCTCGGTCTTGGTCCACCTGAACCCGCGAGAGAACACGTCTGGCCGTCGGTCGAACATGTTGTACATCTCGAGGAAAGACGTTTTCGCCTGTTCCTCGGTGGTCGCCACCACGTGCACGTCGTACTCAAGGATGCCGTTGGCGTCCGAGAGCATGCAGAACGTGAGGTACGTGATGAATCCGTTCTTTCCGTACCCTCGTCCGACGTAGAGAAACAGCGTCTTGAAGCGCGGTATGCCCTCCTCGGTGTAGGTGCAGAGCATGAGGGCGAGCATGAAGAGCTCGTCTGGCGTGAGGTCGAACGGGAAGTAGCGCTGGTACCTCACGTACCTGTCGAGCCGCTCGCGGTCAAGCACGAGCTTCTCGGTCTCGAATATGTGGCGCACGAGGGCGCATAGCAGGTGTTGCTCCATGCAGGCGACCATCTCGCCGCCCTCGACCATGTGGAGCCAACCCGCTATCTCTGGGATGGAATCGGGGTCTAGGTAGGTAGCTTTCGGCACACTAGAAGTCGACCTCCTCAGCCCTCTTGCGCTGCTCCTGCATCTTTAGGGACTGCTTGCGCGTGAGGGTCGCTCCCATGTCCAGATGCTCCCTTGCGAGCATGTCGATGGCCTTGGCGTTGCCGCCCTCTGCGCTCTTGAAGAGGGCGCTCTTGAGGCGTGCCTTGCCTATCAGCTCGAACTTGTGCACGCACGCGTCGAAGTCGATGCCGAACGCGTCCATGCACAGCGCGTCAAGGTCGCCGTCGGCACAGTCCATCACGGCGCAGACGGTCTCACGGTCGCCGTTGAAGGCGGTCAGCAGACCTTCTACCTGCTTCGCCTGTCCCTCGTCCCACGAGGGCTTCTTGCGTGCCATTAGAACGGTAGGCCGGACAGCCAATCGTCCCAGCTGTCGCCGCCGCTGTTGTCGGAACCCTTGCCGCCGCCGCCCTTGTCGGAGCCGCACGCAAGCCTCACGCGGAACAGATAGTCTTTCATCGCTTGACCTCCTTCGGTTGCACCGCTCCCCAGAGACCCGAGTACCTCAGGCTCTTGGGGTATGGCCTGTCCTTGTTGATGGTTGAGTACGCGTCGAAGATGCGGTCGTTCATGGCCTCGATCCAGTCGTAGAGGTCGGGGTCGCACTCGACGCGGAACTGCTCGATTTTGCGACTTGAGCGCAGGTTGGCGCTGCCGTCTATCACAACCTTGCCGCCGCTCTCGGTTAGGACCGTGACTATCTTCATGTGGGTCGACGCGAACGCCACATCTAGGCGGTCGTCAACGTCCAGAGTCTCGTAGAGCTTCGGCACGAGCTGCCCAGGCCGTCTCTCGTGGGCGTAGAAGTAGTCCGAGAGCGCCAATCTCAGGCGCATGTCGGGAAGGTGCTCCATCATCTGCCCCAGAGCCTCGATGTTGCGCTCGGACAGAGATAGTGTCTGGATGGTCATGTGCGACACTCGCAACCCGCGCGTTGCCATCGCCAGAAGCACGTCGCCGAAGACGAAATCGCCAGAGACCACGGCAAAGAGACGGAACCCTGGCCGGATCTCGCGGATCCAACCGTCCACGAAGTCGCGTGCGTTGGCGTAGCACACCTTGCCCTTGAGCGACTCGTACACGCGCGGCCTGATGTATCGAGAGTCCTCGATGCCGTCTGACTCGCCCGCGAGTCGCACCTCCGAGAGGTCGAAGTCGAGGTTGTCCTGCGCCACGGCCCATGAGTCGGTCAGCGAGAAGTCGAATCCCACGGGACTCACCTCCGTGCGGTGCGTCGTTCATTTGGCGGCATTTTTCCCAAATCCGTGT
>CAMZCV010000238.1 GCA_947305035.1 uncultured Coriobacteriales bacterium
TCGAGCGCGACGACCTCATCCATGCGCTCATCGACATCCAGTACGACCGCAACGATGTCGACCTGCAGCGCGGCATGTTCCGCGTGCGCGGCGATACCGTCGACGTGTTCCCGCCCTACGCCGAGAACCCCCTGCGCATCAGCTTCTTCGGCGACGAGGTGGAGCTCATCGCCGAGGTCGATGCGGTGACGGGAGAGCTTCTGCGCAGCTACGACGCCATCCCCATCTGGCCGGCATCGCACTACGTCACCGAGCGCCCCAAGGTCACCCACGCGCTCGAGACCATCGCCACCGAGCTCGAGGGGCGCGTGGCGGAGCTCAAGGCAGCAGACAAGCTGCTCGAGGCGCAGCGTCTCTCGCAGCGCACCGCCTACGATCTGGAGATGCTCGAGACCATGGGGTTCTGCTCGGGCATCGAGAACTATTCGCGCCATCTGGACGGACGCTCCGCAGGCGAGCCGCCCTACACGCTCATCGACTACTTCCCCGAGGACATGCTCTGCATCATCGATGAGAGCCACGTCACGGTTCCGCAGGTACGCGGCATGTACGAGGGCGACCGCTCGCGCAAGGTCACGCTCGTGGAGCACGGCTTCCGCCTGCCGTCGGCACTCGACAACCGCCCGTTGCGCTTCGACGAGTTCGAGCAGCGCATCCCGCAGTTCATCTACGTCTCCGCAACGCCCGGCGACTACGAGGAGCGCGTGCAGCAGCAGCTCGTCGAGCAGATCATCCGCCCCACGGGCCTGCTCGACCCCAAGATCGAGGTGCGCCCGGTGCACGGCCAGATCGACGACCTCATCTCGGAGATCAAGGACCGCGTGTCGCGCAAGGAGCGCGTGCTCGTGACTACGCTCACCAAGCGCATGGCCGAGGACCTCACCGACCATCTGCTCGACGAGGGCATGCGCGTGAACTACATGCACTCCGACACGGCCACGCTCGACCGCGTGGATATCATCCGCGACCTGCGCACGGGCAAGATCGACGTGCTCGTGGGCATCAACCTGCTCCGCGAGGGCCTCGACATCCCCGAGGTGTCGCTCGTCGCCATCCTCGACGCCGACAAGGAGGGGTTCCTCCGCAACCGCCGCTCGCTCATCCAGACCATGGGCCGTGCCGCGCGCAACGTTTCGGGCGAGGTCATCATGTACGCCGACGACATCACCGACTCCCTGCAGCTCGCCATCAACGAGACGCGCCGCCGCCGCTCCATCCAGGAGGCGTTCAACGCCGAGCACGGCATCGAGCCCAAGACCGTGCGCAAGGCCATCTCCGACATCTCGAGCTTCCTCGCAGATGCCGCCGCCACGCTCGATGGCAAGGAGCGCAAGAGCGGTGCGGGCAGCCACGGGGAGTTCTACACGCCGTCTTCCGCCGAGAGCGTTGCCGCGGAGCTGTCGAAGCTTCCGCGTGAGGAGGTTATGCGCATCATCGCCTCCATGGAGGAGGAAATGATGGCTGCCTCGGCTAATATGGAGTACGAGGAGGCGGCACGCCTGCGCGACCAGCTGGTCGAGCTGCGCGGAGCCGTCGAGGGAACGAGTTCCGAGGAGGTCATAGCGCGTCTCAAGGCGGGAGCCCGGAAGGGCAGCGAGCATGCCACGCGACGTCGCTACCGGCCGAAGAAATAGGAGGGGTCATGTATTGCTCGAAGTGCGGCACCCAGAACGATGACGGCGCGCTCTATTGCATGAAGTGCGGCAGCCCGCTTGCGGCGCCCAGGCACGCCGCATCGCATCTCGATTCGAACGGCGACGGCGTCCCCGACGTGCTCGAGACGCCCACTGTGCTCTCGCAGCCCGCGAATCCCACGGTCGTCTCGCATGCGGCGCCCACCACGGTCATGGAGTCGCCCCAGGCGCCCATCGATGCCACGCGTGTCGCCCCCCATGCCTCTGTCGGCGCCACGCGCATGGCTCCCCAGCCGTCGCCGCAGCAGACGCCCTACCAGTACCAGTATGCTCCCGTGCCCGCTCCCGCCCCTGCTCCCAGGAAGCGGGGAGGCAAGGGCATCATCATCGCCCTTATCGCAGCGGTGGCGCTCATCGCCGGAGGCTTCGGCGTCATGTATTGGCGCAACTACCAGGCCGAGCAGCAAGCCGCCGAGCAGGCGCGCATCGAGCAGGAGGAGGCCGAGCGCCAGGCGGCGGAGGAGGCGCGCCTTCTGGAGGAGAAGCGCCAGCCCCATGCCGTGATCCTGCCCGTCTCCGCCGTGGGCCTCGATTCCAGCGGCACACGCATCCCCGTGCGCTACACCGGCACCGACTTCGAGGGCAACGCCATCGACATGGCGGGCTACGTCGAGGCGGACGGATCGGGCATCTCCCTTCCCAAGGGCAGATACGAGTTCACCATCCTCGCATCTCCCATCGCGGGTGACGGAACGCTCTACGAGATTCCCAACGGCAGCTTCCCCGTCGAGATTCCCGAGAACCTGACCACGGGCAACGACTTCCGCGCCCCCGGCACGCTCGTGCTCTCCCCGTATGCAGCCGGCGAGGCTCCCGAGGGAACCCTCGACAGCGCCCTCACCTACGCGCTTGCCGATCCCGAGATCGACGACAGCGTGGCGCAGGCGCTCGCCGACAAGGCCAGTGCTGCTGCGGAAGAGGCAGCGCACGAGGCTGCGGAGAAGGAAGCCCGCGAGGCGCGTGAGGCTGCCATCAAGGAAGCGCAGGAAAAGGGCTATATGGTGCTCTCCGGCACCGTCCACGTGATGAACGGCCGCGAACTCTGCGAATACCAGGGCTACGAGCTCGAGCAGATGTTCGGCGACGAGTGGGCCAAGACCGAGGAGGCCACCACCTACATCATCATCGTGTTCGCCCATGAGACCACCCTCGACTGCCAGAGCGGCGACGGCTCGGGCATCCGCCCCGGAACCGCTACGATGATCTCGCTCACCAAGCAGGACACCTCGTACTGGGAGGAGCGCGAGGGCGAGGAGGTCACCATCGCCGTGAGCTCCAACGAGACCTGGTGGCCCAGCGACGTGAGCCTGCCCATGGGCCAGCCGCGCACGCCCAACGTGCAGGTCATCGACTAGAAAGAAGCGTATCCACTTTGGCTGGAATCATAGATTACCTGTGCTGCGAGCTCGATACGATCGCGCGGCGCCCCCTGTGCGACGTCGATTCGCTCGTGCTCTCGTGGCTTTCGTACTACCGTCTCTCCGAATCTGCAGCCGCCGCGCGCACGTCGCACGGGATGACC
>CAMZCV010000239.1 GCA_947305035.1 uncultured Coriobacteriales bacterium
GGCATCGAGTATGCCTGCGACCAGCTGGTTGATCTTGCCGCCAACGGCGTCGACGGCCTCCACATCTACCTGATGAACCGCCCCGAGATCGGTTGCGCCACGGGCAAGGCCCTCTACGACTTCGGCTACTTCAAGAGGTAGGACGTGCCCGTCGAGACCTACAGCATCTCCGATCTCCCTCGCCGCGAGGTGCTCCGCTACCTCGGGTACCGCGGGCAGGAGCTTACGCCGGAGGTCGAGTGCCGTATCGACGAAGGCGTCGAACGCATGCTCAAGATCGCCCGTCCGAGCGCCTCATGGTCGATCTTCAACCTGTCCGATCCGAGCATGTGGGATGACGGGGCGATCCATCTCGACGGATGCGCACTCGTTCTCGCAGGGCGCTCCATCGCCAAGCATCTGGATGGCGCCATCTCGTGCGCCGTCATGGCGGTTACCGTGGGCATGTCGGTCGAGCGGGAGCTCAAGCGCCTCTCATCTCTGGATCCCGTGGCGGGAGTCATCTTCGACGCCGCGGGAACGGTGGCAGCCGAGGAGGCCGCAGCTGCGTGCCAGAGGAGCATCATCGCCGAGGCGGAGTCCCGAGGCCTCTATGCCAACGCGCGCTTCTCTCCTGGTTACGGCGACCTTCCGCTCTCCGTGCAGCCGGTGCTCCTCTCAACCGTGGATGCCCAGCGAAGGTTGGGCATCACCCTCACCGACAGCCTGCTCATGGTGCCCACCAAGAGCGTGACCGCGCTCATGGGCATCTTCCCCGATTCACCGCGCGCCCGCCGAGCAGAGCGCGCCTCGGGCTCTCTCGACTAGATACAATTGAAAGCAGTTCAACCTCGGCTGTTCGCAAGAAAGGAGCGCTAGCATGAGCGGTGCCTTGGATGAGAAGCTGCAGAGGATCTCTGCCTACGTGGACGGTAAGCGCGACGAGATCGTGCAGTTCCTGCTCGAGTTCATCTCCATCAACAGCGTCACCTACAACGAGGGCGACGCCATCCAGTTCCTCGCGTCCAAGATGCGCGCGTTCGGCTTCGACGAGGTGCGCATCGACCCGGCGGGCAACTGCGTGGGCCGTGTGGGCCATGGCCGTTGCGTCCTGCTCTACGACGCCCATGCAGACACCGTGGAGATCGGCGATCCTGCTGCGTGGGGTATGGATGACCCGCTCAAGGCGGAGATCGTGGACGATGTGATTCGCGGGCGCGGTGCGGTTGACGACAAGGGCTGCCTCACGGGCATCACCTTCGCGGGACGCGCCATCAAGGAGCTGGGGCTCGAGGATGATTTCACGCTCTGGGTGTCGGGCTCCATCTCGGAGGAGGACGTCGAGGGCTCCTGCGTCAAGGCCATGATGGAGGAGAATCCTGACATCAAGCCCAACTACGTGCTGGTCGCCGAGTCGAGCACCAACCGCCTGATGCGCGGCCACAAGGGCAGGGCGCTTATCCGCATCACCGTACCGGGCAAGGCGGCGCATGCATCCGCTGCTTGGCGTGGCGACAACGCCCTCATCAAGGCCATCCCCATCATGCAGCGCATCGATGCCTACAACGACTTCGTGGAAGACCCGTTCCTGGGCCGCGGCACCATTGAGGTCACCAAGATCGATTGCAAGACGCCGTCGCTCAACACCATCCCCGGCGAGGCCGTCATCACCTGCGACCGTCGCATCTCCTGCGGCGAGACGGCCGAGGAGCTGCTCGACGAGGTTCGTCCCTTCTTCGCGGATATCCCCGGCGTGAAGGCGGAGATCGACGAGGAGACCGTGACCACCTACACCGGTTACGAGATCTGTGCGGTCGACTACTTCCCGTCCTGGGTCATGGCCGAGGACGATCCCTACATCCAGGCCGGTGCGGCCTGCTTCGAGGGCCTCTTCGGCCACCGTCCCGAGATCACCAAGTGGGATTTCTGCACCAACGCCACGCAGCTCTGCGGGCGTGCGGGCATCCCCGCCATGGGCTACGGCCCCGGCGACGAGACGCTGTGCCACGGCACGCAGGACAAGGTCCCTATCGGAGAGCTCTTGGACGCGGTGAAGTTCTACACCGCGCTCCCGCTCTTCGTCGAGCATCTATAATGGGTTGTAGTATCGGCGCTGGCATTCGGCAACGTTGACAGGAAGGAACGGAACATGCAGACAGGAATGATCGGCAGGCACTTTCTTTGCGAGCAGGATTGGACCAACGAGGAGATCGAGACCCTGATGGAGGTCGCCAAGGAGCTCAAGATGCGCTACCTTCTGGGCGAGCCGGTCGACATCCTGCGCAACAAGACCGTCTTCATGCTCTTCTTTGAAGAGTCCACGCGTACCCGCAACGCCTTCGAGTGCGGCATCACGCAGCTCGGCGGCCATGCCAACTACCTCACGCCCAAGGGCACGCAGGTGGGCCACGGCGAGACGCCCGAAGACACCATCCAGGTGCTCTCCCGCATGGGCGAGGCCGTGGGCGTGCGCAACACCCTCGTGGGCGGCCACGACTGGATGGCCGAGCTCGCCAAGTACTCCTCCATCCCCGTGTACAACATGCAGTGCGACATCTGGCATCCCACGCAGTCCATGGCCGACCTGCTCACCATCAAGGAGAAGTTCCACGATGAGCTGCGCGGACGCAAGTTCACCATCTCGTGGACCTCGGCGGGCAACTACATGCGCCCGCTCTCCATGGCGCAGTCGCTCGTTACCGTGATGCCGCGCTTCGGCATGGACGTCACGCTCGCGCACCCCAAGGGCTTCGAGCTGCAGCCCGAGGTTCTGGAGATGGCGCGCGCCAACGCCGAGCGCTACGGCGGATCGTTCAAGATCGTCAACGACATGGACGAGGCCTGCGAGGGCGCAGACGTCATCTACGCCAAGGGCTGGGGCCCCATCATGACCGTCGGCGACGACGAGGTGCGCGGCGTCGAGATGATCAACGAGAACCCGGGCTGGTGCGTTGACTCCCGTCGCATGGCGCTGGGCAGCAAGGATGCCATCTACATGCACTGCATGCCCGCCGACCGCGGCATCGAGGTCACCGACGAGGTGGCGAGCGGTCCGCAGTCCGTCATCTGGGACGAGGCTGAGAACCGCCTGCACACCATCAAGGCCCTCATGGCCATGACCCTGGGCAACACGCGCGCAAGGCGCTAAGCGCAGGTTTCCTTTACTGAACAGGGGAGGCCGGGGTTCGCTCCGGCCTCTTTTCGGTTTCGTTCCTCGCGTCCGGAACA
>CAMZCV010000240.1 GCA_947305035.1 uncultured Coriobacteriales bacterium
GCCCACCGCGCAGGCGGTGAACGCCGCCCAGTCGGCGCCGGGCTTTATATCGCGCGGAGCGTACCAGCAGCGGCTGCCCTTGAACTCGAGGTACGAGACGATCGCATCGGCAACCACCTTGTCCTTGTGGGAGTAGCTAACGAATACGTCGTGCGCCATGGTAGATCCCTTTCACGAGGAAACCCTTAATTGGATAAGGGTATTCCCCTTCCGGCCCTGTTCTAACAGCATCGAAGGGTCTGCTCGGCAAGTGATTGTATAAATCGGCAAGTGAGCTGCTAGTCGTCGACTTCCTCTGCCCGCTCAGCCTGCTCGCGCGCCTCCGCGAACAGCCCCCTCATCGTGGGGTTCTTCCACGTGAGCTTGCGGATCGTGAGGCCCTGCGCCTTGTCGTTGGCGAGACGCAGCGCGTTCTCGGAGGCGAGGAGCTTGTCCTTGGTTTTCTGGAGGTCTGCGATGGCCTTGTCGATGCTCTCGATTGCCTCGGCATAGCGCTTGCCCGCACGCTCGTAGTCTCTGCCGAACTTCTCCTGGAAGTCTGTGAGCGCTTCCTCGAAGTGGGTGACATCGAGGTTCTGGCGGCGCATCTCGGCGAGCTCTGCCTTGTACTGCACGGCATTGAGAGCCGCACCGCGCAGCAGGCCGATGAGCGGGATGAAGAACTGCGGGCGGATGACGAACATCTTGGGGTACTTCCACGACAGATCGACGATGCCCTGGTTGTAGTAGTCGTTCTCGGGCTCGAGCGTGGAGACGAGCACCGCGTACTCGCAGTCCTTCTTGCGACGGTCGGCGTCGAGCTTCTTGAGGTGCGACTCGTTGGTCTTATGCCCCGCGCCGTCCTCCTGCTCGGTCTTCATCTCGAACATGATGGAGATGACCTCTGTTCCCGTGCCGTCGAGCTCGCGGAAGATGTAGTCGCCCTTGGTGGGGCGGTCGCCCTCGCCTTCGCTCACCGCGATGGTGTCTTTTGAGAACTCCGCATGGGGAAATGCGAGCGTGCGCACCTTGTTGAACTCCATCTCGCAGTGCTGCTCGAGCGACTCGCCCAGCATCTTGGTGGAGAGGCGCATCTTCTGCTCGCGGATGACCGCGATCTCGGCATCCTTCTCGCGCAAGGCTGCATCGCTTGCCTGCCTCTGCTCCGCAAGCTGCTGGTCTTTCTGGGCGAGCTGCTGGTCTCTGAGCGCGAGCTGCTTGTCTCCCTCGGCCTTGACCTGCTCAACGCGGCCGGAGAGCTCCACCACCTGCCTGTCGAGCTCCTGGGTTGCCTGCATGACGGCGAGCTGCGTGTTTGCATCCTGCGCGGCAAGATGCTCGGTGAGCTGGGCGATCTTTGCATCGCGCTCTGCGAGCTCCTTGCGCAGGCGTGCCTCGGCCTCTGCAACGGCGGCCTTCTGCGCTGCATCCGCCCCCTCGATCTGCGCTTGCAGGACGGCGATGCGCTTGTCGCGCTGGGAGAGCTCGTCGCTGGCTTTGGCACGCGCCTTCTCCAGCGTGGAGCTCGCCTGCTCGCGCTCGCGCGCCAAAGCGATTTCGCGCTCCTGCCGCGCGGATTGCTCGGACAGTTTTTGGCGCTCGGCGAGGGCACGCTCGAACTCAGCATCGCGCACCTGCGCGGCTATCTGCGCGTAGCCGCTCTCATCGACCTTGAACACCGTTCCGCAATTGGGGCATTTGATCTCTGCCATGCCGTACTCCCCTCGCCGTTTCTCACGCATCCAGCTTACGACATCCGCCGGACGAAAACGACAAGGGGCCCCGAAGGGCCCCTCGCAAGGTCTTCGCGATGAGGGTTAGCGGCCGCCCTCCTCGCCCAGCATCTCCTCGATCCACCAGTTGAAGATGTCCTCGTAGGATATGTCACCGTCGGGCATACCCTCGCCGTCGTTGTTCCAGAAGTCGTTCTGCTGCTCCTGCTCGCGCTGCTGCTGCTCGCGCTGCTGGCGCTGGAGTTCCTGGAGCTTCTCGTCGGATCCGAGGGTCACCTCGAACTCGAGGCGCTCCTCCCCGCGCATGACGACCACCGTGACCGTCTCGCCGATGCGATGGCTGCGGATGGCGAGCACCGCTCTGTCGGCGGAATCGATGCGCTCGCCGTCGATAGCGATCACCACGTCGCCCGCCTGGATGCCCGCAGCCTCTGCGGGACCGTCCTCGATGACCTCCGCAACATATGCGCCGTAGTCGACCGAAAGGCCGTTGGCCTGGGCGTTCTGCTCGTTGACCGTCATCATCGAAAGCCCGATGTAGGCATGGGTGACCTGCTCGCCGTTGATGATCATCTGCGCGATCTCGGTGGCGTAGTTGCCGGGTATTGCGAATCCGATGCCCGCGAACGACTGGGTGTCGGACGAGAAGAGCGTGCAGATGCCCACGAGCTGGCCCCATGCGTTGACCAGCGCACCGCCCGAGTTGCCGGGGTTGATGGCGGCATCCACCTGGATGAGGTTGGTGTAGAGGGTGTTGCCCGTGGAACCGTACATGAGCTCGCTGCGGTAAAGGGAGCTCACGATGCCCGACGAGACGGACGAATCGAGCCCGAAGGGGCTTCCCACCGTCATGACCCAATCGCCCGGGGCAAGCGCTGACGAATCGCCCAGCTCGATGGGCACCACCTGGGCCTCGCCGAGATCCGCCTTGATGACCGCGATGTCGCTCGAGGCGTCGGTGCCCACGACCTCTGCGTCGTAGGTGGTTCCCTCGATGGTGACCGTGATGGATTTCGCATCCTCGATAACGTGGTTGTTGGTGATGATGTTGCCCGCCTCGTCGAGGATGACGCCCGAGCCGGTGCTCATGCCGGTGGGCAGCGTGCAATGCACCGATACCACGGAGGGAAGCACCTTGGCCGCAACCGCCCGTGCCACGGAGACGTCGGTGTCGGTTGACGTGATCGAGAAAGCAGGAGAGCCCTGCTGCGCGTTTCCCGGAGCAGCGGGCTGGCTGGAGCGCGGGACGAGGATGCCCGTGAGGAGGAGTGCGCCCACGACGGCAGCGGCGCCGATCAGACCTCCGAGAAGACCCCAGAGGAACGACCCTCCATGGCCGCCGGAGGGAACCGTGGCACGCGGAGACGAGACCTCCACCGTTGGAGTTGGCGCCGTGTAGGTGCGCTGGCGGCTGAAATCAGGCACCTGCTGGATATAGCCCGTTCCCTTCTCCGGAGAAGGTTGCGGCCGCACAAGGGTGCTCTCCGCCGA
>CAMZCV010000241.1 GCA_947305035.1 uncultured Coriobacteriales bacterium
GCAGCCGCTGGATCGCACGCTCCACTTCGTCGTACGTCTCGCCGCTCACGATGCCCCACTCCTCGCGCAGCAGGCGCAGGACCTCCCGATAGGCCTCGATGGCCCCTGCCTTGTCGCCCCGGATCTCGCAGATATGGGCGATGCTCGTGGCGCTGTCGGTGAACTTGGGGGAGGGCTGCAGCTCCTGCCCCCTGCGGTACCACCTGATCGCCTCGTCGTATTCCTGCCGCAGGGTGTGGATATCGCCCAACGAGATGGCCCATCCCCAGTCCTGGTCTTCCATGGCCTCCAGCTGGAGCAGCAGCTCGCCCGCCTCTGCGCCGTCACCGTCTGCGCGGGCGATGAGGTAGCGGTAGAGCGGGGTACGGTAGGTGGTGTCGATGGCCGCGAGCTTCTCGAGCCACCGGCGCGCCTCGACGAGGCGCCGGTCATCGATGAGGTTGTCGAGCAGCCACATGAGAGCGCCGCGGTTCTGCGGGTTGCGTTGGCAGAAGTCGCCGTACCACTCGATGAGGGCGTGATGGTTGCGCACGTTCCAGTCGGGGATGTAGCTGCCCCAGGCGTTGGCGAGCTCGCTCACGGCCTCCCTGCTGCCTCCGGTCAGCTCCACCGCCTGCTTGCCGTGGGAAACCGCAAGCAGACGGTACTGCTCGGCCTGATGGTTGTAGAGCTCTGCGAGCGCCAGCTGCGCTCCGCCCGCATGCTCCGGACTCTCGGCGATGGCGGCGAGCTGCTGCTCGATCTGCCGCTTCTCCGCCTCGTCGAACAGGCCCTGATCGTAGATGCGGTTCTCGATCCGCTCCAGCTGCTGATCGGGCGTCATGGCGAAGAGCTGGTCGATGGTGATCCCGAAGAACACGGCGATCTCGGGAAGCATCTGCACGTCGGGCACGCTGGTGCCGCACTCCCATTTGCTCACAGTCTGCGCGGTCACGTTGAGCGCGGCCGCGAACGCCTCCTGCGTGAGGCCCCTGGCGATCCGCAGCCTGCGGATCTCCCTACCCATGTCCATGTCGATGTCCTTTCCCTCGTCCTGCATCAATCATGGCAGGGTGAAGAGGTGAAAACCAGCAACTGCCACGGGAGGCGTTCCGCGTGGCAGTTGAGTTGAGGGATATGTTGGAAAGCAATCGCTACTTGTTGTCGTCGTCGAAGGCCGACCAGCCGCTCTCATCGTCCTCATCGAAGAAGGTCCAGTCGTCCTCGGACTTCTCGTGGTTGTAGTACTGCTTGCGCGTGCGGCGCTCGAGAATGAACGCGATGATCAAAAACAGAACGATGCCGCCGAGGATGAGCGCGATCACGCCCATGCGGTCGTTGAAGAGCCACGTGAAGAAATCGACGACTGCTTGCATCTGCTTACCTCCAACAATGCTGCGTCTGGTCGCTTACAAGTATATACTTGAACAACGGCTGCATTCAGCCGGGAGGTTATCGAAAAAGGAGTGGCTATGCTCGACATCAAGTTTGTCCGTGAGAATCCCGACCTCGTTGATAAGGCCATGGCGTCCCGCAACTCGTCATGGGACCGTTCCGCCTTCTTCGAGCTCGACGAGGCACGCCGCGCTGCCATCATGAAGGAAGAGGCGCTCCAGGCCGAGCGCAACGCCCTCTCCAAGCAGATCGGCAAGCTCATGAAGGAGGGCAAGACCGACGAGGCCGCTGCCGCCAAGGCCAAGGTTGCGGCCAGCAAGGACCGCATCGCCGAGCTCGACGCCAAACGCGACGAGCTTGACCGTGCCCTGCGCGACTTCGTGTGCCGTATCCCCAACATCCCCGACCCCAGCCTTCCCTACGGCAAGGACGACTCCGAGAACGTCGAGGCACGTCGCTGGGGCACCCCGCGCGAGTTCGATTTCGCACCCAAGGCCCACTGGGACCTCGGCCCCGATCTGGGCATGATCGACTTCGACCGAGGCGTCAAGCTCGCAGGATCGCGCTTCTACGTGCTCGGCGGCAACGGCGCCCGCCTCGAGCGCGCCCTCATCAACTTCATGCTCGAGACCCACGCCGCCGCAGGGTTCAAGGAGTGGTGGCCGCCCGTCATCGCCAACCGCGACACCATGTTCGGCACTGGCCAGCTGCCCAAGTTCGAGGAGGATGCCTTCCACGTGAGCGGCGACATGTTCCTCATCCCCACGGCCGAGGTGGCGCTCACCAACCTCCATCGTGACGAGGTGCTCGACGTCTCGCAGCTGCCGCTGTGGTACACCGCCTTCACGCCGTGCTTCCGCGAGGAGGCAGGTTCCGCCGGCCGCGACACCCGCGGCATCATCCGCGTGCACCAGTTCGACAAGGTCGAGATGGTCAAGTTCGCCACGCCCGACGACTCCATGAACCAGCTCGAGTCCATGACCGCCGAGGCGGAGCGCATCCTCCAGCTGCTCGAGCTCCCGTACCGTGTGGTCACGCTCTGCACCGGCGACATCGGCTTCTCCGCGTGCAAGACGTACGACCTCGAGGTGTGGCTGCCCAGCTACAACGCATACAAGGAGATTTCCAGCTGCTCCAACTGCTGGGATTTCCAGGCTCGCCGCGCCAACATCAAGTACCGCGACCCCGCCAACTTCAAGGGCACGCAGTTCCTGCACACCCTCAACGGCAGCGGTCTCGCCGTGGGCCGCACCATGGCCGCCATCATGGAGAACTACCAGAACGCCGACGGTACCATCACCGTTCCCGAGGCGCTTCGTCCCTTCCTGGGCGGGCAGGAGGTCTTCGCCCCCGAGGCCTAGAGCTTCTCAAGCGTCAGTCAATCTCGCAGGCCCCGCTTCGTGCGGGGCCTGTTGCTGTCTCGGAGACTTTCTGTCCCGTGCATACCGTACACTTGTTCGTAAATCATACAAGAAGGAGGAGGAATGCACGCTACCGCCCACACGCTGGTCGTCCACCGCGAGTCGCTTGGAGAAACCCTCGAGATCCATCTCATGTGCCGCGAGAAGGGCGGCGTGCTTATCGCACAGGTCAGCTGGGGGAGCCTCACGCAGCTTGCGTTTGGAAACAGCGCTATCTGCCAGCTGCTCGCGCTCGAAGGGCGCGGCGCGGCGCTTCTCGCGGAGCGTCTCGGCTGGCGGAGCGGCTTGCGCGCGGGGGTGGGGGAGTTCTTCTCGCAGGGCGACGCCGGCCTGTCAGACTTACTCGATGCATGCAACAGCGCGGGGATACCCTGCCGGTTCTGCGTGGTCGGCAGCGAAGGGGGAGC
>CAMZCV010000242.1 GCA_947305035.1 uncultured Coriobacteriales bacterium
AGCTCGCCAGAACGGTGGCGCCGATGGCATAGGCCTGCGCCCATGTGCGGATGAAGCCGGTGATGCGGCTCACGATGACGAGCGCGCTCATCAGCATGGCGGACTTGCCCACCGATGCCAGCTGCTCCTCGCGGCTGCTATCCTGCTCCTCCGCTGGCCTCTCGTCCTGTTCGGCCATCTACACCCCCTCCCGGCAGATATCTGCGAGCGTTGCATCTAGAAACGATACCACGTCGTCAGGGTGCAGGCGCAACGCCAGGCCGCGTTTGCCACCTGAAATCCCTATATCGTCGAAGAGCTGCGCGGTCTCGTCGATGAGCGTGGGAAAGCGCTTCTTCATGCCGATGGGGGACACGGCGCCGCGCACATAGCCGGTGGTTGCCTCGAGGTCGCGCACGTGCATCATGGCGAGGCTCTTCTCCCCCGCCGCCGCTGCCGCCTTCTTGAGGTCGAGCTCTGCGGCGGAGGGGATGCAGCACACCACGTGGCCGCCCGACGGCGTAACCGTGACGAGGGTTTTGAAGGAGGAGTCGGGGTCATGGCCGAGCAGCTCCGCAACGTGGATGCCGTAGTCGCGCCCGGGCATGCCGTCATCCACCTCGTAGGTCTCCGCGGTGTAGGCGATGCCCGCGGAGTCGAGCTCGCGCAGGGCGTTGGTCTTGTCGATGCGAGCGGAACGCGCCATGCCTATGCGCCCTCCCCTGCCATGCGCGCGCGATCGCGCTCGAGGATGGGCGCGAGGAATGCTCCGGTGTAACTTGCGGGATTTGCCGCAACCTCCTCGGGCGTGCCGTAGGCGACGACGGTTCCCCCTGCGTCGCCACCCTCGGGGCCGAGGTCGAGCACGCGGTCGGCCACCTTGATGACATCAAGGTTGTGCTCGATGACCAGCACCGTGTTGCCCGCGTCAACCAGTCGCTGGAGCACCTCCACAAGCTGGCGCACGTCCTCGAAGTGCAGGCCCGTGGTGGGCTCGTCGAGGATGTAGAAGGTCTTGCCCGTCTGCTGGCGGTGCAGCTCCTTGGCGAGCTTGACGCGCTGCGCCTCGCCGCCGGAGAGCGTGGTTGCGGGCTGGCCCAGATGGATGTAGCCCAGGCCCACGTCGTAGAGCGTGGCGAGCTTGTTCTTGATGCGCGGGATGTTGGCGAAGAAGGCGAGCGCCTCCGTCACGGTCATGTCGAGCACATCGGAGATGGATTTGCCGTGGTAGGTGACCTCGAGCGTCTCACGGTTGTAGCGCTTGCCGTGGCACACCTCGCAGGGCACGTACACGTCGGGCAGGAAGTTCATCTCGATCTTGATCTGGCCGTCGCCCTTGCATGCCTCGCAGCGTCCGCCGGGAACGTTGAACGAGAAGCGCCCGGGGCTGTAGCCGCGCGCGCGGCTCTCGGGCGTGGATGCGTAGAGCGCGCGCAGGTCATCCCACAGGCCGATGTAGGTTGCGGGGTTGGAGCGCGGCGTGCGCCCGATGGGGCTCTGGTCGATGTCGATGACCTTGTCGATCTTGTCGACGCCGTCGAGCTTCCTATAGGGGCCCACCATGCGCTTTGAGCGGTGCACGGCGTTGGTGAGCGCGGGCGCCAGCGTGTCGGTGACGAGGCTCGATTTGCCCGAGCCCGAGACGCCCGTGACCACGGTGAACGTGCCGAGCTCGATGTCGGCATCGATGGATTTGAGATTGTTGGCCTGGGCGCCCCTGATGGAGAGCTTGCCGCGGCGCGGCTTGCGGCGCTTCTCGGGAAGCGGAACCATCTTGGCGCCCGTGAGATATGCGCCCGTGAGCGAGTCCGCGCTCGCCTCGATGACGGACGGCGCTCCGGCTGCCACGACGCGGCCGCCGAGCTCGCCGGCTCCGGGCCCCATGTCGATGACCCAATCGGCGGAGCGGATGGTGTCCTCGTCGTGCTCCACCACGATGACCGTGTTGCCGAGGTCGCGCAGGCGCTGCAGCGTCTCGATGAGGCGGTTGTTGTCGCGCTGGTGCAGGCCGATGGAGGGCTCGTCGAGGATGTAGAGCACGCCCATGAGGCCTGCGCCGATCTGCGTGGCGAGGCGGATGCGCTGCGCCTCTCCGCCGGAGAGCGTGGCCGCGGCGCGCGAGAGCGTGAGGTAGTCGAGGCCCACGTTGACCATGAAGCGCAGGCGCGCGAGGATCTCCTTCACGATGGCGCGGCCGATGACCTGCTCGCGCTCGGTGAGCTCGAGGTGCTCGAAGAAGTCGAGGGCGTCGCGGCACGAGAAGTCGCAGACCTCGCGGATGGACTTGCCGCCCACGGTGACGGCCAGGATCTCGGGCTTCAGGCGTGCGCCGCGGCACGTGGGGCACGGGACCTCGCGGATGTAGCGCTCGAGGGTGGTGCGCATGGTGTCGGAAGTGGTCTCCTGGTACTTGTCGAAGAGCGTGGCGCGCACGCCCGAGAACGTGGTGAACCAGTGGGTGTTGCGACCGTCGCGCGTGACGTAGTCCACGCGGATCTTGGTGGAGCCGAGACCGTTGAGCAGGGCATCCTGCGCGCTGGCGGGCAGGTCCTTCCACGGGGTGTCGGGCGAGACGCCCATGTGGCGGCAGACCGCGGCGAAGATCTGCGGATAGTAGTTCGAGCGGTCGAAGAGTGAGCCCAGGACGCCTTCGCTCACAGAGAGCGAGGGGTCCTCGATGAGGGCCGCGGCATCGATGATGCGGCGCGTGCCCAGGCCGTCGCAGTCTGGGCAGGCGCCATACGGCGCGTTGAACGAGAAGTCGCGCGGCTGCAGGTCGTCCATGGAGTGGCCGTGCTCGGGGCAGGCGAGTGCGAGCGAGTACTGCAGGAGCTCGCCGGGTTCGCGCTCGGGGTCCTTGCCCGGGAGCAGCCAGAAGCCCACTTTGCCCTGCGCGAGCTTGGTGGCCTGCTCCACGGCCTCGGCGATGCGGCCGAGCGAGGTCTCGCGGATGACGATGCGGTCGACCACGACCTCGACCGTGTGCTTGATCTGCTTCTCGAGGCGGATCTCGGTGCCGTCGAGCTCGCGCACCTCCCCGTCGATGCGCACGCGCGAGAAGCCCTCGCGGCGCAGGTCGTCGAAGAGCTTGGTGTACTCGCCCTTGCGGCCGAGCACCACGGGCGCAAGCACGAGGGCGCGACGGCCGTCGGCATGGGCGAGCACCTTGTCGGCCACCTGGTCGGTGGTCTGGCGCTCGATCACGCGAC
>CAMZCV010000243.1 GCA_947305035.1 uncultured Coriobacteriales bacterium
CGGAGCGTGAAGGAGAGATTCTGCACAGTGTATGCCGCGGCAGCGTAGAAGAATGCCGACGCGAAGGAGACGTTGCAGCAGAAGAGAACTTCAACTGCCATCAAAAGCATCACCAGCAGATAGATGATGAGGATGACGATGAGATTCGCAGGAGAATCCCATGATGCGGAGATGCTGGGCTGTACGGTGAGCAGACCCTCGAAGCACAGGGAGAACAGGACGATCGACGCCAGCAGCCTGATGGGATAGCGGTCCCTTTTTCGTAGCGTCATCATTACGACGAACAGGGGAATCAGATAGCTCAAGGGTTTAAGCGCTTCCTTGATCATGACCTGTTGCTCCCTCCGAAGTAGTTTGCAATATCGCGAAGTACATCTCGACGCTTGGGGCGGCTGATGGGGTACTCCTCGCCTGTTGAGAGTGTGACTCCCCAGGTGTCGACGGATCGGACGTAATCCATGTTCACGAGCGTGCCGCTCGTCACCATGATGAAGGGGGTCCCTTCAAGCGATTGCGCGACCTTGCCCATCGATCCCCGCGCGACGAATTCGGTGCCGTCGGTCTGGTGGTAGTGGATCGTATGACCATCAACCGTGATGGCGGTGATCGTGGTGATCGGCAGGACCCGCAGACCCTCTTTCGTCTTGACCACGATGCTCCTGCCCAGCGTGCGGCGGATTACACGCAACGCCCGGTCCATGCGGAGTGCGAAGCTCTCGTACTTCACCGGCTTCACCATGAAGTCGAGGGCGTCCACCTCGTAGCTGCTCGCAGCATACTGCGCGAGGCTCGTGATGAAGATGATGGGCGTGCGCACACCCCTCATGCGCAGCATCCCCGCTGCTTCCATGCCGTTGATGCCGGGCAGGCCTATGTCCATGAATAAGATGTCGGCATCGGGAACGGTGTCGATGATGTCGAACGCGGTGTTGGTGCGTGAGATGACGAAGGGCTGGCTGTGCAGCTGCTCGTACCGCTTCAAACATGAAACGAGGGCGGCAGCCTCGTTCTCGTCATCCTCGACGACTAGGATACGGACAAGTCCCGATGCGGAGTCCGTTGGATTGGCATCCGGGATGCCGTTGCTCGCAACGTCCATGTAAAACTCCTCAAAGCACGTTTCTGACGCAATCTCGACAGTTTCTGCTCAGCGCTCTCCAGCACGTCGGTTCACGACGTAGCATCCGAGATGCGGTAGTTGCCGAAATGCGTGCGGTCGCGACGCCAGCATCGAGGTGACTACCGCAACGGTAGCACAGTTGGGTTTTCGAAGGGAGAGAGACTGTGAGCATGAAACTGACGAGAAGGAACTTCCTTGAGGTGGCAACGGGAGCAAGCGCCCTTGCGCTGGCCGCATGTGCCAACAGCAACGGTGGCGGAAACGCTCCCGCTGATGGCGGCAACGATGGTGGCGATACCGCGCCTGAACCTGCTGGCGATGCGTATGCTGCCCCCGACGCATCCGCATATCCTATCGAGCCGGATGGCGAGGATGTCGAGGCCCTCTGGACCTCCGAAGAGACGCGCGACGGCTGGACTCGCGTGACCAACCCCAACGGTGTCGTAATCGGTGTCATGGATACGGCGAAGATCATCCAGGTCAACGGCCTTGCTTTCAAGGATCTCGATGGCAGCGGCAAGCTCGACCTCTTCGAGGACTGGCGCCAGGCCATCGATGACCGCGCGAGCGACTTCGCCGCGCATCTGTCCGACGATGACTGCATCAAGCTCATGTTCCACGGCGGTGTCGCCGACAAGACCGAAGGTGCTGAGGACCCAGATTTCGGCCTCATCGCGAAGGGCTCTGCGGCGGGCGTGTCCCGTCTCGCATCCAACGAGGAGTCCTATGCCACCGACATCCAGTGGATCAACAAGGTCCAGAGCCTGTGCGAGCAGCGTCCGTTCGGCGTCCCGTATATGAACTCCACCGACCCGTATTCCTCTCTGGGCATCCCCACTGGCTGCGGCCTTGCTCCCCTCATGGACAAAGATCTCTGGCGTAAGGCGGGCATGTGGACGAGCCGCGTGTGGCGCTACACCGGCGTCACCGTCAACCTCGGCCCGCAGATCGACCTCTACACCAACCCCACGGTCAAGCGCCTCAACGGCGCCGAGTCCGAGGACCCCGCGCTCACCCGCGACTTCGTGCAGGCCTATTGCGGTGGCATGCAGTCCTCTTGGGGCGACGACGAGGCCACGCAGGACCTCGGCTGGGGCGATGAGTCCGTTGCCACCATGCTCAAGCACTTCGTGGGCGCCGGCGCCATCGAGACCGGCTGCAACGACCACGTCAAGCCCGGCAAGTACGACGTCTTCGAGGGCGACAACTACAAGGCGCACCTCATCCCGTTCCTCGACGGTGGTCTGAAGCTCGACTCCTCGACCACCGAGATGGCCTCCATCATGCCCAACTACGGCGTTGCCTACAGCGAGGATGAGGAGTACGGTCCGCTGGTGGGCGGCGGCTTCAACGCCAAGCAGCTCTCCATCCTGCGCAATGCCGGCTGGGACGGCATGATCTGCTCCGACTGGAACATCATCGGACCTACGCAGCGCGGTCTTGACGACCTTTCCGAGCAGGAGCGCCTCAAGATCATGTTCGAGGCGAGCGTCGACCAGTATGGCGGCCAGTTCTATCCCGATACCCACGGCAAGCCTGCTTTCGACATGATCGCCGAGGAGCGCGGTGCCGAAGAGGCTTCCAAGATGGTCCACGACTCTGCCCGCCGCATCGCACGCCTGATGATCCAGGTGCAGCTGTTCGATCAGCCCTATTGCGACAGGTCCGCTGCCAAGGCGCTCTTCGAGTCCGAGGATATGAAGAAGGCTGCCGAGGAGATCGCCGACAAGTGCATCATCATGCTCAAGAACGCCGGCAACGCCATCTCCAAGGACGGCATGGCTTCCAAGCCCAAGGTCTACATCCCGAGGAAGTTCAGCCCCTACGATCCCGGCATGCCCCCGTTTGCTCCCGCCGTCCAGGCCAACGCGAACACCTGCATCGACGAAGGCCTCGCTTCCGAGTACTTCGACGTCGTGACCGACACCGTGGGCGAGCCCACCGGTGAGGCTGACGAGCAGGGCAACCCCCAGCTCCAGGAAAGCGACATCACGACCCTCACCGCAGAGGATCTTGCCGATGTCGAGTACGCTATCGTGCGCGTCAAGAACCCGCAGGATGCCTTCGA
>CAMZCV010000244.1 GCA_947305035.1 uncultured Coriobacteriales bacterium
GGAGGCTCTACGAGAGCAAAGGTTTCTCTGCGACCGGCGTCGAAGATGAGGACGAAGTCGAGCTCGCCCTCGCGCTTGGATGATGCTAGCGATGGAGGTTCCGGACATCGACGAGCTGGAGCATTGGCACTTCGAACTCACGGAGAGTGCGTGCAACCAGCTGCTCGACCTCGTGCTGGCAGGAAAGAAGCGGGCAACTTCGAGCAGTCTGCTCTCCTTCCAGGCAGCGGGGGAGGAGATTCCAAAGGCAGGCGACCTGAGCGTCATCACAAACTGGGATGGTGTTCCCCGGTGCGTGATCATGACGAAGGCGGTTCGGGTGATGCGATACGGTGACATCACGTTTGACATCGCGAAACTGGAGGGCGAGGACGACTCGCTCGAATCGTGGAGGAGGAGCCACGAGCGCTTCTTCCGAGAGGAGGGGGCGGAGCTGGGCTACTCGTTCTCGGAGGACCTCGACGTGGTGTTCGAGGAGTTCGAGGTGGTCAAAGTCCTAGAGGAGGTGCTGCAGCGGTGAACGACTACAAGGTTTTCTACGACGATGCTCGGGTCGGTCACTATTACGTCTTCGACGACGAGGTCCGGTACTCCGCGTTCCGTCGGGACGACGAGGGCTATAGCGATGACCAGAGGGAGCTTGGCTTGGATACAAGCTACCAGGGGCATGAACCCCTTCAGCTCTTCGCCGAAATGATCGATGAGGCGTATCGCGTGCCGGGAACAAGGCGCGTCATCTACCAGAAGGGCCACTTGAAGCTCGAGCGGACACCCAATAGGACGGACGAGCAATTCTCGGTGTACCGGCGCTCGGCGGATGAGGGCGACCCTGACTACTCGCCACTTCCGCATGACGCACCGCACTATGAGGGCCCAAGCACCCCCGAGGGTATGCGAGAGTGGGCGTCGTGGTATGCCTTCAACAAAATGGATGACGGCACCTATGAGGCTGAGCTCGACGTGGCCTGGTGGTGGGGTGGCGGTCACAATGACGGCGGCACCATACACCGGGAGATTCCCGAGGAGTGGTTCGAGCTTCCCTATGAGGAGTTCCTGCAGGAGGTCGTGAGCCTCGCGGCGGCCGCGCACTACGGCTTCACGGCAGAGATGCTGTTGGAACGCGAGGGGCTCAGGGAGTTCTTCGGGTTCGCAGAGCAGCCTGCTGCAGACGCCGCGGCCATTACGATCAAGCAGATGGAGACGGATGACGAGATCCGTGGCAGGGCCTATGTCCATTGGAAGGCATGGCACGAGACGTATCCCGGTCTTGTGAACCAGGAGTACCTCGACAAGCTCACGCTTGAGCGCTGCATCGAGCTGGCGTTCAAGTGGCCAAGCAACAACCTCATCGCCGTCGACGATGGCAGGGTGGTCGGCTTTGCGGCGTATGGCGTCCGAGAGGATGAGACGCCAAACATGGGCGAGGTCTTCGCCTTGTACGTGCTGTCGGAGTACCACGGCACCGGCGTTGGCCGCCAGCTGATGGACGCGGCGTTGGAGCAGCTTGGAGCGTACCCTCGCGTGTGCGTCTGGACACTGAAGGACAACGCGCGTGCTAGGCGCTTCTACGAGAAATGCGGTTTCCAACCCGACGGCACGGAGAAATACAGCACGATAATCGATGCCGAGGAGATACGGATGACCCTCGAGCGTTAAAACTGGGGTAGAGTGTACGGCAGTTCCCTTCGAGAAAGTGCGGTCCATGATCGAGACAAAGGTCTATGTGGGGTTGAACGATGCCGACACCCTGGAGCAGAAATTCGAGACGAAGAAGTACATCTCCATCTTGAGGAGCGTGTGCTTCAGCTATCGTGTGCCCTTCTCGTTCTCGGTGATGGAGGGCGGGTACTTCCACGAGAACGGCGACTTCACCGAGGAGAACACCCTGGCGCTCTCCTTCTTCGATGTCGAGCGCGAGGTTGTCGAGGAGATCGCGCGCGATCTCTGCGCGTTCTTCCATCAGGAGTCGGTGCTGATCGCCGAGAGCACTACGACGACCCGCTTCGTCCACGAGGAACTGTAGGGGGCGATGATGGCGGATCATCCTGCAAAGGCGTCGGCGGCGACCAGAAAGGGCCGCGTCGGGCGGATTGCGAGCACCGTGCTCTTCATGATCGCGGGCCTCACCAGCGGCATCCTCATCATGCGCTGCATCGATGTCACAGTGCCCGATGGCGCGCCGCATGCCTACCCTTCGCTGCTGTTCGCGTTTTTGGTGGTGTGGATGTATACGGCGTTCCTGCTTGAGACCGTCATCCACGAGGCGGGCCATCTCATCTTCGGCCTGCTCACGGGCTATTCGTTCTTCTCGTTCCGCATCGGCAGCTTCGCTTGGGTGAAGTCCGGCGATCGGATTCGTTTTGCGCGCCAGTCCATCGCGGGCACGGCCGGGCAGTGCCTGATGTCGCCGCCCGACATGGTGGACGGCACGATGCCGGTGGTTCTCTACAACTATGGCGGAGTGATCATGAACGTCGTCTCCGCTGCCATCTTCCTGCTGCTATCGCGTCTTTTCTCAGGTCATCCGGTTGTATCCACGATGCTTGCGCTTCCTGCCGTCGTGGGGCTGATCATGGCCGCAATGAACGGCATCCCCCTCACCATCGGCGATGTCGACAACGACGGCCGCAACGCCCTCGCCATGTCGAAGAGCCCGCGCGCGCAGCGCGCCTTCTGGGCGCAGCTCAAGGCCAGCGAGATGACCGCGCGCGGCATCCGCGTCAAGGGTATGCCCGAGGAGTGGTTCGAGGTTCCCTCCGATGAGGAGATGACCAACAGCATCACCGCGACGGCCGGCCCGTTCGCCAGCTCCCGCCTGATGGACGAGCATCGCTTTGAAGAGGCCGACGCCTTGATGAAGCGGATGCTCGAAAATCCAAACAGCCTCTCCGGCATCTATCGCGGGCTGCTCGTCAACGACCGCCTGTTCGTGGAGCTTATCGGCGAGAACCGCTCCGATGTGCTTGCTGAGATGCGAACCCCCGAGCAGGAGAAGTTCGCTGTCGTCATGCGCGAGTATCCCAGCGTGATCCGCACCGAATACGCCTACGCGCTCCTCCATGAGCACGATGCGAAGAAAGTCGAGGAGCTTTCTCGACGTTTCGAGAAGGTGGCAGCGTCGCATCCGTATCCGAGCGATATCGAGAGCGAACGGGAGCTCATGGCGCTTGCGGATG
>CAMZCV010000245.1 GCA_947305035.1 uncultured Coriobacteriales bacterium
AACCCGTCCAATCTGTTCAGGCCCGTCCCGCCCGTTCATCAGAGGAGGCCCCGCCGGACGGATCCAGCGGGGCCGTTGGGGAAGGATTGTCTCGCCGTGTTTACGCAGCCTGCTGAGCGCGCCACTTCACCATCTTCTTGTGGCGACGCACGAGGTACCACACGTAGAGTCCGATCATGAGCGCGCAGATGCCGTAGATGCCGAGCTGCAGCGGGTACGGACCGGTGGTGCCCACGGCCATGGCATCGGAGTTCACAGTCATGAACAGGATGTTCTTCGTTGCCTGACGCAGCGCCTGGTGACCGGCGGGCGTGGAGAGCGTGGACTCGTCAAGGCCGGCGAAGATGGGCAGCGAACCGAAGGAGAGCTCGAGGTCGTTGCCAGCACGGAGCGCACGGTCGAAGTCCATGGTGGTAGCGGCCATCACGCAGTCGGTGATGACGGCGCCCTGGAAGCCCCACTCCCCACGGAGAACCTCGGTGAGCAGCGGGTAGCTCTCGGCAGCGGGAACGGCACCGATGCGGTTGAAGGAGCTCATGATGCCGAGTGTATGTCCGAGCTTGACGCCCATCTCGAAGGGCTTGAGGTAGATCTCGCGCATGGCCTGCTCGTTTGCCCAGGTCACGAGACCGCCGTTATCACGGTTGGTCTCCTGGTCGTTGAGGGCGAAGTGCTTGAGG
Organism: uncultured Coriobacteriales bacterium; assembly: GCA_947305035.1. GTDB lineage: Bacteria > Actinomycetota > Coriobacteriia > Coriobacteriales > Atopobiaceae > RUG721. The sequence continues at coordinate 681 of CAMZCV010000245.1, forward strand.
TAGGTGTAGACGCCCTTGCTCTGGATGCCGCGGATCTCAGCCTCGACAATGGCGCCGGAGAGGAAGCCGTCCTCGGAGACGTACTCGTAATTGCGACCGGCGAACGGCGAGCGGTGGATGTTGCAAGCGGGGGCATAGAGGCCGCCCACGCCGATCTCATGCGCCTCGGCACCGAAGACCTCGCCCATGCGGAAGACCAGTTCGGTATTCCAAGTGGCGCCCAGCATCGACTGGCCGGTGTACTGGTTGCCGCTCAGCTGGCCGAGGATGAGGTTGGCGCCGTTGGGGCCGTCGGAGTCGATGACGTGCGGCTTGCCGACGCTGGGGACGGCTGCGTTCATCCAGCCGCTGGTTTGGACGAGGAAGGCCATCTCGTTAACCGAGACCTGCTCGAGGAGAAGATCCCACTGCGGATCGTCGTAGGCAAGCCCCACCATGTCGGAAAGCTTGAGACCATGGTTGGCAATGATGATGTCCTCGACGTCGGGGTTGTCAACAGTGGTATCGGTGATGATAGCAATCTGCTCGGGAGTTGCCTCGATGCTGGAAGCGCGGCGCTCGGTGGGCATGGTTCCCGCCCAGTCGGCACGGGAGACGTAGACAAGGCCGTCACCGTAGCTCATATCATCGAAACGGTTCACGGCGGTCACGAGGTCACTTGGGCGCTTGCCGTCGTTTGCATCGTTGTAGATGATGTCCTTGCCCACGGTGAAGGTACGGGAATCGAGCATGACATGGGAGTTATCTTGCAGACGGACCTCGTAGGTACCCGCCTCGAGCACGTAGGCACCACCCTCGGCCTTGACACCTGAATAATCGTAGGAAGCGATATCCTCCCTCTCGAAGGTAATTTCGAGGACCTGGCTCTCACCAGGCTCAAGCAGCTTGGTCTTGGCGAAGCCAGCAAGTACGACCTCGGCCTTCTCGATACCGCCTTGCGTGTAGGGAGCGTTCACATAGATCTGGGCAACATCCTTGCCGGCAACGGTACCGGTGTTGGTGACCTTCACACGCACAGTGATGGTGTCGCCTGCTACGGAGAAAGACTCGATGGCCTTCTCGAAGGTGGTGTAGCTCAGACCATAGCCGAAGGGATACTGAACGGTAGCGTCATAGTCGATATAGCCATCGGCAGCAGCAGTCTCATAGTAGCGGTAGCCGACATAGATGCCCTCGACATAGTCCACATAGTGGTAGGGCAGGTTGTCACCGGTCTCGGAACTGCCGCCCAAACCGGCATTGCCGTAGAACACGTTGGTGTAATCGAAGGCGCCGACTGCATAGTAGCTTGGCGCGCTCTCGACCTCATACGGATAGGTATCGACCAGGCGACCAGAGGGGTTCACAGCGCCGGTAAGCACATCGCCGATAGCATTGGTGCCGGTGGATCCAGGGGTTCCCACCCAGATGGCTGCGTCGATACCCTCGTCCTCGAGGAAGCCGAGCTCCATGGCGTTGGCTGCATTGATGATCACAATGACCTTGTCATGGTTTGCCTTGGCCATCTCGAGCAGATCCTCCTCGTCTGGGGTGAGCTCAAGATAGCTGCGGCCAGCCTCAGAGCCGCTGTAGGCGGCCATATCCATGGGCAGGTCTCCACCCTCGCCGGAACGGCGGGTGATCACGACGATTGCGGTATCGGAGTATTCCGCAGCGCTGCTGAGCAGGTCTGCAGGATACGCGCTCTGCGGAATCTCATAGAGATTCCAGTCGGTTCCGACCAAGCCCATCGCTGCAGTATCGGGCGTATTCTCCTTATACCAGGCTGCAAGGTCCTCGTTGACCTCGAGGCCAGCATTGCGCAGACCTTGCATCAGGCTGGTGTTGACGCTCTCGTCGGCCGATCCGGAACCGGTGCCGCCATATGTGAACTGCTCAACGCCAACACCGTAAACGTTTACCCTCGCGCCATCGCCAAGCGGAAGAGCACCGTTGTTCTCAAGCAGGACGATCGCCTCGCTCTCGACCTCCTGGGTCATAGCGCGCGGCTCTGCACGGTTCTCCTCTGTTGAGAGGTTCGGAGCCATGATTCCGTTGATCATAGCGAAATACGGACGAACAACTGTCGTTGTGATTCCCAAGATGAGAACGAACGGAATCACGAGAATGGAGAGCACCCAGAGCAGAATCCTGCTCGGTCGCCTCACCGGTTTGTTGGGATCTTTAGCCATTTCCTTTCCTTCCCTTGTCTCCTGACCGAAGCGTCGGGCACATTACTACTTCACGCGCGATAATATGTGAGGAAACGCATGCATTTGGCGCCGATGACTTATGATGCATGCATCCATGACCTAATCGGACGGCAGGAAGAGCGCCATGCTTCGGATTCTCATCGTAGAGGACACGCCCGCGGAGGCAGATGCGCTCCGTTCGCTTATCGCGCGATACGGTGCCATCCACGAAGAGCAGTTTGCCGTCGAGGTCATGTCGAGCGCGCTCGAGTTCGACGCCAAGCACCCGCACGCCGACCTCATCTTCATGGACATCGACATG
>CAMZCV010000246.1 GCA_947305035.1 uncultured Coriobacteriales bacterium
GCCTCCGGCGAGGACGTCAACGTCTTCGTCTTCGACACCGAGGTCTACTCCAACACCGGCGGCCAGGCCTCCAAGGCCTCCAACATCGGCCAGGTGGCGCAGTTCGCCGCGGCCGGCAAGGAGATCAAGAGCAAGTCCCTGGCGGAGATCGCCATGACCTACGGCTACGTGTACGTGGCCCAGGTCGCCATGGGCGCCAACATGGCCCAGACGCTGAAGGCCATCAAGGAGGCCGAGGCGTGGCACGGCCCGTCCCTGATCATCGGCTACAGCCCCTGCGAGATGCACTCCATCAAGGGCGGCATGACCCACTGCCAGGACGAGATGAAGAAGGCCGTCGAGTGCGGTTACTGGAACCTCTTCCGCTTCAACCCGGCTGCCGAGCCCGGCAAGCAGTTCACGCTCGACTCCAAGGAGCCGGCGGGCGGCTATCAGGAGTTCCTGATGAACGAGGCCCGTTACAACCGCCTCACCCGCGAGTTCCCCGAGCGCGCCACCGAGCTGTTCGCCAAGAACGAGGCTGCGGCCATGGCCCGCTACGAGCACCTGCTCCGCCTCAAGGACCTCTACGCATAAGCGCACGGTTCCTGTCAAAGGGACAGGTTGTTTGACAGGTTTCGAAGGCCCCCGGATCCGTCCGGGGGCCTTTCCTTATGTGAAAAAGGGGCGGGTGCTTTTTTACGTCCCGTCCCTCTGCTCGGCTCTGGCAGATAAGTCGCTTACCTGTCAATAAACCTGTCCCTTTGACAGGTTTTACGGCAAAAAGCGGCCGTACTCCTCGCCGAAGAGGCGATGCTCGAAGGTGTCGCGGTCGATGCGCGGGGTGGTGAGGTCGAAGCCGGCCTCCTTCTGGAAGAGCATGACGTAGTCGCTGCCGCCGAAGAGGAAGTAGCCCAGCATATCGCCCTTCTCCACGCGGGCGCCCTCGACGACCTCGGGCTCGAAGTTCACCGACGAGACCTGCGACATGCCGATGGGGAGCAGTGCCACGAGACCGTAGTTGTCGGTCTCCACCACCACGAGGCCGCGCGTCTCGAGCGACTGCCAAGCGGTGTCGGTCTGGATGAGACGATAGCGGCGTCCCTTGGGATCCCAGATGGTGAAGCCGCCTGCGGCCACGTCGCCGGGGATCTTGCAGACCTCTCGGATCACGCCGCCCACGGGGAAGTGGTAGCGGTGGTAGTCGTTCACGTCGAGGAAGGTGTGCGAGAGGCGCCCGCCTGCGAACGCGCCCTTGAAGCGGCTCGGTCCGAGCAGCGAATCCACGCTGCGGAGCGACCCCGACTTGATGATGACGGGATTGTCGCTGATAACCAGCGAGTTCTCGTCGATGTTCCACACGTTCTGCGGCGTGGAGTCGGCCGGGCAGATCACGACACGGTCGTTCTCGGGACGCGCGATGGGGCGCACGTCGGGTGACGCAAGGTAGCGCGAGAAGAACTCGTTGAAGGTGTGCCAGTTGGACGGGTCCTCGTAGGTGCCGTCCATGAGGTGGTACTCGGGGTCGGCCTGCGCGCGGGCGAGGTACTCGCTGTTCCACGACTCCGGTGTGTCGAGGAACATGCCGTAGGCGCGCGTGAATTCGATCATCCACGTGCGGATGGGCTCGACGTACTGCAGCGAGTTGAAGTAGGGGTGCGTGCCCTCCAGCTCGGGAATCGGCTGGTCGAGGATGAAGTAGAAGTAGCAGAGGCTCTGGTCGATCTGGTCGTAGAGCGAGGAGTAGTGCTCCTCCGCCCACGGTGCGATATTCCATGGGAGCGCCGTCGCGGCATGGTCGAGATAGGCGAGGAAGCGGTCGACCGTCTGTGCGGGATTGGTGACGGGATCGGGGTTCGCCTGCGCAGCAAGCGCAACGGATTTCTCGAGCATGAGTGCGATTTCGGGATGGGCGTCGAGCATCTCGATCAGGCGCTCGGTCATGGGGGCATGCTGCATGCGGTAGTCCTCTCGGGGCAAATCGGTTGCGCTCCTTATATCTCGAAATACTATGGAAACATTATTCACTTCCAAAGTCAATCTATGCAGTTTGAGGTTCGGCGCCTCCGTTTGGGGCGGCTCCTGCCGCATCGGCGGGCGCGCGCAGTGCCATAATAGGTACAGGTTCACGTAACGAAGAGGGAACGCAGTATGTTTGAACCCTACCAGCCCGACATCAGCAAAGACGATCCCGGCCCGACGTGGCCGTTCATCCTAGTCGGCCTCCTTCTGGTTGCAGCGCTTGCGGCAGGAGGCGTGTGGTTTTGGTTCCACCGCGACGTGAGCGTGACCATCAACGGCCGAACCGTCAACGTAACGTACCGCTCGTCGTTCGACGATGTGTGCGCTGCGGCGGGCGTGGAGCCCAAATCGGGCGATCTTTATTCAATTACGGGAAACCTCATCGGGGTGGGTCGTGGCGAGCCATATACGGTGACGCTTGATGGTTCCGAGCTGACCGACGATGAGCTGCGCGCTGTTGCCGTGGAGGGTTTCGAGAGAATAACCGTGACCAACGGTGGGGACGTGACGGAGGAGTACAAGATCGTCGAGCACGAGGTGCTGCCGCAGCTCGTGCCGCCGATCAGCGTGCGCTCGGTGACGTTCGTGCGACAGTGGGGCGTGAGCGGAACCGGACGCTTCCGCGTGGGAGTCGTTTCGGGAGAGGAGATCCTCGAGGAGGTAATCCAAACACCGCAGAACTGCATCCTCGATTCGGTGAATCCCAAACCGTCTGAAGGAAGGATGCTCGTGTGCCTGACCTTCGACGATGGCCCGAGCGCATATACCGCAGACATACTCAAGATCCTCAAGGACAAGGGTGTCCGCGCTACGTTCTTCTGCCCGGGATATTGTGCGGAGAACTGGCCCGAAACCACCGCCAGCATCCAAGCGGCGGGCTGCGAGGTCATGAGCCACACGATGAACCACTGGGACCACTTCGAAACTACACCCGAGGAGACGTACGCGGAGGTGTCCGAGGGATTCGCAGTGCTGCATGATTATGCCGGCGTGAGCACAACCGTCATCCGTCCGCCCTACGGTAACTGGAACGAGCATTGCTGGCTCAGCACGCGCGGTGCGATGAGCGCGTCGATTATCTGGAACGTCGACAGCCACGACTGGGATGAGCCAGGTGCGAAAGTCATCATCGATATCTGCACGAACGGCATCGACAGCGGCGACATCATC
>CAMZCV010000247.1 GCA_947305035.1 uncultured Coriobacteriales bacterium
TGGGGCACTTCACGTCATCGCCGGCGGGACGGTAGATGTCGGCGTAGATCTTGGTGCCGTCGCGCATGACGACTTCCTGATCCTGCATGCAGACGATGCCCGGGGTGACCTCGTAGACATGCGGGTTGAACGGCGGGCAGAAGCCCTGGCCCATGCGTGCCATGGGGTCGTCGGACTGCGAGAGGTCGACGTCGGCCTGGTTGTCGTTGGGCTGGCGGGCAACACGGTAGGCAGCCATCATCTCGACGCCGCCGAACTCCTCCTTGTGCAGGAAGATGTAGCCCTCGGTGTCGGGATCCCAATAGATGGGAATCTCGTCCTCGTTGAAGGAGGCAACCTCGCCGGTCATCTGAACGAGGTCGGAGAGCTTCTTGTCGGTTACGGGAACCCAATCCTCCGGAATGCGGGGCTCAAGGAATGCCATGATGTCCTCCTACTCGTCGAGAAGATCGACCACGAAGTCGACAGCCTCGCCGAAGGTGGCGCAGCGGCGGAACTTCATGTAGGGAACCTCGATGTCGAGCTCGTCCTCGAGATAGGTGGTGATCTGCGAGACCTGGACGCTCTTGATGCCGAGGTCTGCGAACACGGTGTCCTCGGTGAACTCAGAGGGGTCCTTGCCGAACAGCTGGCTCGCGCGGGTGCACAGCGCGTCGAATACTTCCTGACGATCCTCGTTCATGGAATCCTCCTTGTCTGCCCGCACAAAGCGCGGCACATCCTACTGGACGGCCGGAAGCCATCCCCATAGTGAAGAGTCTCTTCCAGATGAAGAATTACAACAATGGATTGCGGTATAAAGCGGGCGCTGAAGCGCTGCGGGCACATTGTGCGATAGTTTAATTTGCTTGTTAGGGTGGCATTTGCGACGCCCGAAAAGCGAAGCGCCCCTCATCCGAGGGGCGCCGATCGTTTGATGCTCGGGTTTTTCGTCTAGGCCTTGAGATAGCGGCGCATGGCGATGGCGGATCCGAAGAGGCCGATGACCACGCCGATGCCCAGCAGGATGCCGAAGGTGTAGAGCATGGTCTGCGGGGGAACGTCGAACGTGAGGAACTGCAGGCTGTTCGACAGACGATCCATGAGCTCCCTCATGCCGAAGAACAGCGTTGCGATGGCTGCGATGGCGCCGAGAAGAGCCTCAAGCGTGCCCTCGAGCAGGAACGGCCCGCGGATGAAGCCGTTGGATGCACCGACGAGGCGCATGATCGCGATCTCGCGGCGGCGCGCCAGGATCGACAGGCGGATCGTGTTGTTGATGAACACGAAGGCCACGAACGTGAGCAGGCCGACGAGCACGAGCGCGCCGATGCGCAGGTAGTTGGTGAAGCTGAAGAGCTTCTCGACCGTCTCGCGGCCGTACTGCACCGCAGAGGCGGGGTCTCCGTCGGCAACGGCGATGAAGTCGGTGTCGCGGATGAGCTTGTTTGCCGTCTCGTTGACGAGCTGCGGGTCGTCGAGCTTGATGACGAGGGAGGCGGGGATGGGGTTCTCGCCGTCCAGAGCCGCCACGGCATCGGCCGCGTTGCGGTTGGACATGGTGTTCTTGTACTCCTCGAGGGCCTCGTCCTTGCTCTTATAGGTGACCGACTCGATGTTGTCCCAGCCTTGGACCTTGCGCTGGAGGGCGAGGACGTCCTCCTGGCTCGCATCGTCGGAAAGGAACGCCTGGATGGTGACGCGGTCCTCCACCGTACCCACCATGTTCTCGAGCATGGCGGAACCCAGGAGGAACAGGCCGATGATGAACAGCGAGAGGAAGATGGTGACGATGGCGCCGAACACGGTGCCCCAGCTCCTCTTGAAGTGATGTCCGACTTCGCGGAACGAATAGCCGAGATTAGAGAGCGCCATAGAAACCGTACCCTCCCCTCTCCTGGTCGCGAACGACCTGGCCGGCCTCGAGCGCGATAACGCGTTTGCGCATGGAGTCGACCATCTCGCGGTCATGCGTTGCCATGACCACGGTGGTGCCCGTGCGGTTGATGCGGTCGAGGAGCTTCATGATACCGAGCGAGATGGCGGGGTCGAGGTTGCCCGTAGGCTCGTCGCACACCAGCAGCGGCGGGCGGTTGACCATGGCGCGCGCAACGGAGACGCGCTGCTGCTCGCCGCCGGAGAGCTGCTCGGGGAACTTGTCCATGGACTCGGCAAGGCCGACGAGGCGGAGCACCTCGGGCACCTGCGCCTTGATGACGGAGCGGGGCTTGCCGATGCACTCGAGCGCGAACGCCACGTTCTCGTAGGTGGTTTTGTCGGGCAGGAGCTTGAAGTCCTGGAAGACGCAGCCGATCTGGCGGCGGAGGTACGGAACCTTGCCGTTGCGCATCTTGGTGAGCTCCTGGCCAGCCACGAAGACCTGACCCTTGGTGGCCTTGAGCTCGCGCGTGATGAGGCGCAGGAGCGACGACTTGCCCGAGCCCGAGTGGCCGACGATGAAGACGAACTCGCCGGGGTAGATGTCGAGGCTGACGTCGTCGAGCGCCTTCTTGTCGGGGCGCGAGGGGTAGATGAGCGTGACGTTGCGGAACGAGATGGTGGGGTTACCCGAGCGATTGACTGTCGTGCTGCCCTCATCGCCGAGAGCCGAGTAGATGGTCTCGACCCGAGGTGCAGGGGCTTCCTCGACAACCTGTGCGGGCTCATCCTGAGCGGACGGCACCGAGATCGACGGGGTTTCTATGGGCTGCTCGATACTGGGAAGCTGGATATGATCTGGGGCCGCGGTCTCCTCGAGGGAGGGAACGGGCATGTCGGCCAGATCTTCGGACGGAGCTGCAACCTGTACGGCCTCATCCTCCATATCCTCGCTCTCAACGATGCGAAGATGGCTTGCCACGTGAGTCCTCTTTTCTGGTGCGTCGTGGTACAGATACGTGCAACATTATAGCGGAGACGGGCGCGCAGGTAAAAAGGCACATGAGCCCTACACAGGCTGCACGCTGCCCCTTTTCTGTCCGGTTCTGCTCTCCATGGCTTCTCCTGCCGTTATTCGAACGTGCGACGGCCGAATGCCGCCTCCCAGGCGCCGTTGAACTCGTCCACGGCTATCTGCGTGGAGGGATGCTTGACCATGGCCCATGCGATGTCGGGCGGTAGGGTAACGGCCTGGATGCCTGCAGCGATGAGCTGGTGCACTTGGTAGACGTTCTTGAACGACGCCGCGATG
>CAMZCV010000248.1 GCA_947305035.1 uncultured Coriobacteriales bacterium
AGCTCGCCGGTCACGTGGTCGTAGAGGGCGCCGAGTCCCATCCTGTATGACCTGCGGGTGTGCTCGCTCCTCCCAGCCTGCCTCGTCAGGTAGACGTTGAGGAAGTCGTAGGTGCGGCCGAAGAACAGCGTGCCGGGGTCCGCGCCGGCACCGCCCCTAGCCCTGCCCATAGTCCACCTCTGGGATCGACGAGGAGCCGGTGACGTCGTACCTGGCGATGACCTCGCGCAGCTGCTCGGACGTGTGGATGTAGTAGTAGGTGCTCTGCAGGTCCTTGTGGCCGACGTATCGCGAGAGGTAGGGCATCATCGCGTCGACGTCGACGCCGTCGAGCGCCCAGCGGTTGACCCGGTCGGTTATGAACGAGAAGCGGAGGTCGTGCACCACGGGCTTGTCGGCGCACGTCGCGGCGAAGGGCGTGGCGTTCCAGAAGCGGTTGAACGCGCGGTCGACCGAAGTGTTCCGCAGAGGCCTCTCCGGGTACCTCGACGGGAAGAACCAGTGTGGCCTGGAACCAAGCTCGCCTTGCAGCCATGCGAAGTAGTCGGCGCAGAGTCCCGTGAGGTCGTCCGCCATGTAGACGACCCTGTCCTTGCGCCCCTTCGACTGGGCTATCGACAGCGTGCCCGCGTCGAGGTCCACGCAGTCGGACGGCAGCCCGCAGGCCTCTGAGTTGCGAAGCCCGCAGCAGTAGATCACGCGGAACAGCACCCTGTACTCCACAGCGAGCCTGCGGTAGGCGGCACAGCCGCCAGCCGGGCGGTACGCGTCCGCCCGATCGAAGAAGGCACGCCTCTCGTCGTCGGTCATGATGTGCGGCAGCTTCACGTCCGCCCTCGGCAGCTCGCCGGGCACGTGCACGTCGAGGCCCATCGATGCCATGTAGAGCATGAGCTGCCTGACTGCGCACACGCGCCTGGCATGGCTGCTGGCACCCTCGGTCGGGCTCCTCTCGAGCCAGCCGGAGAGGAAGTCCCTGGTTATCGTGGTTCCGGCGAGGCCACGCTCGGAGCAGTACTCGTCGAACCTCAGGAGCACCAGCTCCTCGGTCTCGTACAGGAAGCCGAGCGCGCGCTTCTCCGCAAGCAGGCCCTCTATGTAGGGCGCCGCCGCGCTTCCCAGCTCACGCCTACCGCGCATCAAGGACGCCCCCCTCCGGCACGAGCCCGGCCTCTCCCAGGGACAGGCCGCAGAAACGCATGCGCTCCTCGTCGAGGTGCAGGTACCTGCGCACGTTGTCCAGCCCGCGGTGGCCAAGCGCCTCGGCGACCTGCGCGGGCTCGGCGCCGTGCCTGAGCATGTTGGAGGCGAAGGTCTTGCGCAGAGAGTGGAAGCCCGACCTGGGGACGCACCTGTCGGGAAGCGCCCTTGCGAGCGACTGCTGGGCGACGCCCGCACCAACCGGGGCGTATGGTGCCTTGCTGCGCAGGAACACCGTCCGCTCTCCAGACTCCGGGCGTTCCTCGACGATGTATCGGTACAGGGCGTTGCCGACGTCCGTGGGCATCGGCAGGCTCACCTCGTATCCGGTCTTCGCCTGCACGAACCTCACCGTCGAGTCGTGCCAGCCTATGCCGTCGGCGGTGAGGCCGACCACGTCGCACGCGCGGACCCCCATGTGCAAGCCGAGCTGCAGCATCGCCTTGTCACGCAGCGACGTGGCATCGCCGGAGGCGAGCTCGGACTCGAGCCCCCTCTGCTCGCCCGGCGTGAGCGTGACCACCAGGTCCTCCCTCGGCGCGGCGACGTTTGGCAGCGCTAGGAACAGGTTCGGGTTGGTTAGCTCGCCCCTGAGACCAAGCCACTCGAGAAACTGGCGTATGCGCGAGTTGAAGGCGTTCTTGCCCTCGGGCGTCTCGTGTCGGTCCTCGACGTTGAACCGCTTGACATGATTGGCGGTGACCTGCCCGAAACCGGTCACGCCGACGCCGTCGAGGAAGATGCAGAAGCGGCAGACGCACGTCCTGAACATGACCAGCGTCGACCTCTCCCAGCCCTCCATGGCCTTCATGCCCAGGAACGCGTCGACCTGGGGCTCGCACCACTTGGGGAGGCGGTCGCGCAGGGTCTTCCGGAAGACGAACGGCCTGCGGAGGTCGTGGGCGACGCCGTAGAAGCTCTGCTCCAGCAGCATCACGATCCTACGGCAGCTCGCGAGCTCGCCGTAAGACAGCGACCGCGCCATTGACTCCACCCATGCGCGCCCGACCCTCGGGTCGTAGAGCAGGCCATGCACGTCCATGAACAGGTACAGGAGGTTCCCGTAGTGCATTACCGAGCATACGGGCCCATGCGAGTAGCCGCTTGCGCGGTGCTCGTCCGCAAGGTCGTCGACGAGCGTCAGGTAGTCCTCGAGCGCGATTCGCCCGCCGTCCTCGGCCTGCGACTCGAGGAGCCCGTCGATCGTCCCCTGGCCGACGTCGTTCCAGCAGTACCCCTTCTTGAGCGACATCGCGTCGACCAGCAGTGTGAACCCGTGGCACGCGAGCCCGACGGAGTTCAGCCAGGTCAGCATCGACCTTATCTTGCCGCGGTAGTCAGTCTTCGCGCGGTAGGTCATGTCCTCGCACGCCAGGAGAATGCGAATCACGTCGGCGTACGACGCGTCGGCGACGAAGTCGACCCCACACTCCTGCAGGCTCAGCAGGAATCGCACGGCCGCGGCCCGGTGGTTCTCGACCGTCGCCGGCGCAAGGCCGGAGCCGTGTAGGTGGCGGCAGTAGTCCTCCACGACCTGCCGGTTTCGCTCGTGCAGCCGGTCCTCCTTCTTGGGCGCCCTGTAGTGGAACTGCCCTATCTCGCCCGTGGCGTACAGGTCAGCGACCTTGCAGAGGGCTCCTGCCCAGATGTTGCGCCTCGTCCTGTCCAGCTTGTCCGCAATGCCCTCGAACCACTTCCAGGCGTTCGCCTCGGAGTAGGGCAGTTCGTTCTCCCGCAGGTACGAGGCAAGCATGGAGTAGCACTCCCCGTGCCCTCGCACGGTCCGCCTGGACCGTCCTTTCGCGGCCAGGTAGGCCATTACCTCTTCGACGTTGCGCGCGTACTCTTCGTCCATGGGGGCTCCTTTCTTTGAGACTCCCCATATTGTGGACGGTTGATTATCCGCACGTTTCGTGTGTCAGCAACGGCGCTACCAGCGGCTTCTCCGGA
>CAMZCV010000249.1 GCA_947305035.1 uncultured Coriobacteriales bacterium
GGACGAGGAGCGCATCTGCTGGAAACTCCCCTTCGACCCGATCGCGAGCCCCGAACATGCGGAGTTCCTCGCCGCGGACGACGCGGGGATGCAGTTCAGCCACACCCTCGACGAGATGCTCGGAGGGCTCCTGCGCGCCGGGTTCTCGATAGACGACCTCTACGAGGACACAAACGGCGAGGGACGCCTCCACGAGCTCCGCATCCCCACCTATCTTGCCGTACGCGCCGTGAAGCGCTAGGCCCGCCCCTCCCCTGCGTTTTCGGTGTCGCCCGCCGCAATGCGCCCGCAGGCGTGTCGAAAGCATGGGATACTACAAACAGTTATGAACGCAGCGACCGGAAGAGGCTGGCATGACCCCCGAAGAGCGCAAATACCTCCTACTCCTCTCCAAGCAGTTCCCCACCGCCCAAACGGTGTACACGGAGATCATCAACCTCGAGGCAATCCTCAACCTCCCGAAGGGCACCGAGCACTTCATGAGCGATGTCCACGGCGAGTACGAGGCCTTCCTGCACATCCTCAACAACTGCTCGGGTGTCGTGCGCGAGCGCGTTCGCGCCACCTTCCGCCACGAGCTCACAACCGTTGAGCAGGACGACCTCTGCACGCTCATCTACTATCCGCGCGAGAAGCTCTCACGTCTCAAGAAGGCCGGGACCGTCAACGAGGAGTGGTATTTCCAGACGCTGTTCCGCCTCGTGCGCCTTGCGCGCTACCTCTCGGGCTTCTACACGCGCTCCAAGGTGCGCAAGGCAATGCCCGAGTCGTATTCCTACATCATCGACGAGCTCCTCCGCGCCTCCTCCGTAGGCGAGACGAGCCGGCATGAGTACCACGTGCGCATCATCGAGTCCATCGTTGACGTCGGCGCCGCCGACGACTTCATCACGACCCTCGCCGCGCTCATCAAGCGGCTTGCGGTGGACCACCTGCATCTGGTGGGCGATGTTTACGACCGCGGCCACAAGGGCGACCGCATCATGGACTGCCTCATGGAGTACCACTCGCTCGACATCCAGTGGGGCAACCACGACATCGCCTGGATGGGTGCTGCATGCGGAAGCGAGGCGTGCATCGCGAACGTCGTGCGCACCTGCGTCCGATACGGCACCATCCACATGCTCGAGAGCTCGTACGGCGTCTCGCTCCGCAAACTCTACATGTTCGCCCAGGAGACCTACGGCGCATCCGAGCCGATCTCGCAAGAGGACGGCTACGCGCAGCCCGGATCCCGCGGAAGCTCGGGTTCCAACACAACGTCGCCGGTCGAGAAGGCAATGAATATCATCCTCTTCAAGGTAGAGGGGCAGCTCATCAAGCGACACCCCGAGTTCGGCTGCGACGGGCGCCTGCTCCTCGACAAGATCGACCGCGAGGCGGGGACGGTCTGCATCGACGGCACGGTATGGCCGCTCTCGACCGTCGACTTCCCCACCATCGACCCCGAGGATCCCTACAAGCTCTCCGATGGCGAGCAGGAGGTCATGGACTCTCTCGTGCGCGGTTTCAGCCACTCCGCGCTCCTGCGCAAGCATGTGGACTTCCTCTACGCCCACGGATCGACCTACCTCGTATGCAACGGCAACCTCCTCTTCCACGGATGCGTCCCCATGGACGAGCAGGGCATGTTCCGCGTCGTCGAGACGCCCAAGGGGCCGCTTTCCGGCCGTGCCTACCTCGACTTCTGCAACCACATCGCCCGCCGCGCCTGGAGGAGGGGCGATGACGAGGCGCTCGACTGGATGTGGTACCTCTGGTGCGGATACAACAGCCCGTTCGCAGGCCGCGTCGTCAAGACGTTCGAGCGTGCATTCGTCCCCGAAAAGGCCGCATGGGAAGAGCCCCAGGACCCGTACTTCACCTTCAACGAGGATCCCGAGGCCTGCGAGCGCGTGCTCGCGGAATTCGGACTCGAGGGTCCGTACTGCCATATCATCAACGGCCATAAACCCGTGCGCGCCGCCATGGGCGAGAGCCCGCTCAAGGCGGGCGGCCGCGTCATCGTGATCGACGGCGGTTTCTGCCACGCCTACCACAAGACCACCGGCATTGCTGGCTACACCCTCATCTCGGACGCCGACGGCCTCCGCCTCAAGGCACACCGCCCCTTCGGCACCATCAGCGATGCACTCGACCTCAACGCCGACATCATGAGCGACACGGACCGCTTCGAGCGCTACTTCGAGCCGCGCCGGGTTTCCTACTGCGATGACGGCAAGCGCATCAGGGCCCAGATCGAGGACCTGCAGATGCTCCTCGACGCCTACCGCTCGGGCGAGCTGAAGGAGCACGGAAGCTTGTAGGTGCTCTATTCAGGGTGCTTGCAAGGCACCATGTAAAATCTAAGTCTCCGACACTGAGGCTTTTATGTGATGTCATGGCATGATCGCCTCCAATTGGGTATGACAATGCAAGAGGCAATCTATACGTAGCGAAAAGGGATGTGATATGGACGATCAGAAGAAACGCCGCTCGATGCTCATCTACGTCGTCGTGGCGTTCATCGTGTATTTCCTGGTGAGCCAGGCAATCGCGCCGCAGATCAGGAACGCCACCGTCTCCACGGTGGGCTACAGCCAATTCCTGTCGGACGTCGAATCCGACAAGGTTGAGAAAGTCGAGCTCAATACCGGCAGCGGAATCATCCGCTACACCCTCAAGGACGCAGAGGATGGGCACTACTACGAGACCACGCTGTTCCCCAACGACGACGGTCTCGTGGAGCTCCTGCAGACGCACAAGGTGGACTTCTCCGCGCAGATTCCCGACGCCAACAACGACCTGTGGATTTACATGCTGCTCTCGTACGGCCTGCCGCTGGTCATCTTCCTCGGAGGCGGTTGGCTCCTCAACCGCAGGCTCCGCAAGCAGATGGGCGACGACAACTCCATGAACTTCGGAAGCGGAGGGTTCTTCGGCGGCGGCATGGGCGGCCTCGGCAAATCCAACGCCAAGATGGTCAAGGGCGAGGAGACGGGCGTCACCTTCAAGGACGTCGCGGGCCAGGACGAGGCCAAGGACTCCCTCGTCGAGATCGTCTCGTTCCTCAAGAACCCCGACAAATACACCGCCATCGGTGCGCGCTGCCCGCGCGGCGCCCTGCTCGTCGGCCCTCCCGGAACCGGCAAGACC
>CAMZCV010000250.1 GCA_947305035.1 uncultured Coriobacteriales bacterium
ATGTGATCTACAAGGGCTCCGAGATGAAGATCAACGCGGCCCACTTCTACGATGGGCCCGCGGGCATGATCACCGCAGTTCAGGACCTCACCGGCGTCAAGATCTCGCACTACGCCGAGGTCAACTTCGACGGTCTCGCCGATATCACGGACTCGCTGGGCGGCGTGTGGGTTGACGTCGACATGTACATGTACGACGACGAGAACTTCAACCACATCGTCTCGCTCGAGCCGGGTTACCAGGAGCTCAACGGCGAGGCCGCCCTCTTCTTCACCCGCTGCCGCCACTTCGTCGACGGCGACTACACGCGCATGCGCCATCAGCGCGAGTTCGTCAAGGCAATCATCCGGCAGGTGCTCGACGATCCAGACCCCATGAAGCTGGTCAATGTGGTCGATACCTGCGCAAACTATGTCATCACAGATCTTTCCGTTGCCGAGATCATCTCGCTTGCGGGCGAGTTCCGCGGCATCGACGTAGACAACGACATCTACACCGCCTATGCGCCGTCATTCGGCGCTTACCTGGGCGAAGTGGCCTACGTGTTCGTTTCGCAGTATCAGCTCGACGAGCTCATGGAAATCATCGACCGCGGCGACAACCCCGCCGAATACATGGAGAACCTCGAGGTCGACTATGGTGCTGCAACATCGCTGCCCATCTCGTTCGAGCCTCCCTCCGAACCCGACTACTCGTATGACGTCGACACCACCGAGACAACCGACACCACCGAGACCACTGAGGACACCGAGACCACTGAGGACACCGGCGAATACCCCAGCGACACGGGCTACGCCGAAGGTGGCTATGAAGGTGGCGGAGAAACTGCTACCGATGGGGAGGGCGGCGGCGACTACGGCGAATAGTCCCCGCTACAATGGCGGAAAGCACGTCCCGTAACGATCGGACCATCCTGAAAGGCGAGACATGGCCAGAATCGAATCAAGCGAAAGCCACGCCCTCACCCGTGCAGGGGAGGATTACCTCGAAGCGATCTACGTCCTTTCCCTCAAAAACGAAGACGGCAGCGTGCGCTCGGTGGACGTGGCCGAAGACCTCGACGTCTCGAAGGCCAGCGTCAACAAGGCCCTCTCCATGCTCAAGGACCAGGGTATGGTCAATCAGGAGCATTACGGCAAGGTCACCCTTACCGACGAGGGTCGAGCCTATGCCCGTCTGGTCTGGCGTGCCCATCGGGCGCTCAAGGCCTTCCTCATAGATGAGATCGGCGTCGACGAGGAGACCGCCAACGAGGAGGCCTGCCTCATGGAGCACGCGCTCTCGGCGAAGACCATGGATCTTCTCGTCGAGCATCTCAAGGAAAAAGGCATCTTCATCGAGGATTAACCGCATCTGCCCGCACACAACCCAAGGAGCCCCCATGAAGGCACTCATCCCCGCTGCAGGACTCGGAACCCGCTTCCTCCCCGCCACGCGCTGCACCCCTAAGGAGCTGCTGCCCGTGCTCGACAAGCCCGTGATCCAGTATGTGGTGGAGGAGGCCCTCGAGCCCGAGGGCGTCGATGGCGTGTGCATCATCAACTCACGCGAGAAACCGCAGATCGAGCAGTACTTCTCGGTGGACGAGGCGTTCGAGGAGATGCTCGCCTCGCGCGGCAAATCCGGCCTCGCCGCCCGCGTGCACGAGGCGTCCACGCTGCCCGTCACCTTTGCCTATCAGGACAATCCCAAGGGTCTCGGCCATGCCGTGCTCTGCGGAGCCGAGGCCGTGGGCGACGAGCCCTTCTTCGTCCTGCTCGGCGACTATTTCGTACCCGACCGCAAGATGTGCGTGCGCATGGCCGACATCTCCGCCGCCCACGGTGGCGCATCCGTCATCGCTGTCGCCCCCGTTCCCGAGGACCAGGTGAGCCGCTACGGCATCATCGCCGGCGAGTGCGTGGGGTGCCATCCCGACTACGACGCCTCGGGCGAGGAGGAGGGCGCCGTATGGAAGGTCACCGGCCTCGTGGAGAAGCCCAAGCGCGAGGAGGCGCCGTCCCATCTGTTCATCGTGGGCCGCTACCTGCTCACCCCGCGCATCATGGAGCTCCTCGAGACCCAAACCCCCGGTGCGGGCGGAGAGATCCAGCTCACCGATGCCATGCAGCGTCTGCTCGACGACGAGGAGATGTACGCCCTCGTGGTGGATCCCGATGAGGGCTGTGACACGGGCACGCCCGCCGCATGGGCAGCCACGAACGCGCGCATGGCGCTCGCAGACCCCGCTACCGCATCCGCCTTCTACGAGGCTCTGGGCCGCGACGGTCTGAATGAGCTTGGATAGGCGCGACAGCATAATCCGCTTCGGAAACGACGGTTGGCACGCGCGCTTCAACGGAGATTTCAACAGGGATAACGTGGCGCGCGTTGCAGACGCCCTCGGCCTTGCATGGGCCGATGCCGCGCCTGGAGCCACCGTGTACGTGGGCTATGACACGCGCTACGAGGGCAAGTCGTTCGCGCGCCTCCTCGGCGAGGTGATGGCCGCATACGGGCTGCGTGTCTGTCTGTCGCGCACCTTCTCACCCACGCCTGCAGTGGCTTGGGCGTGCGCGCACGACCCTCAGGCAATCGGCGCCGTGGTCATCACCGCATCGGAGCTCTCCTGCGAGTACGGAGGCATCATCGTCCGTTCCTCCGATGGCAGCTCTGCCGGCCGTCCCTTCCTCGACAAGGTGGAAGACCTTATCCCCGCGCAGGCGACCGCCACGCGCGGCACCATCTTCGAGATCGAATTCGTGGATCACTATCTCGACGATCTTGCGGAGTCGGTGGATGCGCGCGTCTTTGCTGCGCACCCGCTCAGCGTGGTGGTCGATCCGCTCTACGGTGCTGCGAAGGGCTTTCTCGCGACTGTGCTCAAGCGGCTGGGGTGGAAGGTAACCCAGATTCATGACGAGCACAGTGAAGATTTCTCCGGCCTGCACCCCGAGCCCATCGAGCCATGGGCGGATAAGTGCGAGCAGGCCGTCACGGGACTCGGAGCAGACCTCGGTCTTGTGCTCGACGGCGACGGCGATCGCTTCGCTGCCGTCGACGAGACGGGCCATCTCCTCACGCCCTCCCAGCTCACACCGCTGATCATCGAGCACCTCGCCGTCAACCGCAAGCGTTCGGGCCGCGTCA
>CAMZCV010000251.1 GCA_947305035.1 uncultured Coriobacteriales bacterium
TACTTCGGCCTGCTGCCGTGCCGGTACTGCCACCACCGTCCATGGCTTCCCTCCTTCATCAAGCGGATGCCCCGGAGCAATGCCGAGGCGGGTGAACGTCTTAACTGGTTCAGTGTAGCACGCCGAGATTGGATGCGGCGCCGCGAACTTGCGAATGCAGATGACGAATCGGGCGGATGCAAAGCCTCTTTCCGTCCGTCCGTGCCGTACAATCATAGGGTGGTTGCGTTCGATGGGGAAGGAGGTGCGGTATGGCGAAGACCCAGGAGCTTTTGCGCGGCTATCTTATCGTCGGAACCGACGAGCTCAAGCGCAAGGCGACGCTCAAGCGCCTCAAGTCGCGCCTCGATCCCGGCCTCGAGGCATTCAACCTCGATGAGCGCGTGGCCTCGGCCGATACCGATCCGAACGAGCTTGTCACGTCGCTTTATACGGCCCCCATCGGCCCCTTGCGGCTGGTTATCGTGCATGGCGCCGATAAGCTCCCAAAAGAGGTCTCAGAGGCTCTCATAGCCTATTTCTCCAAGCCGAACCCCTCGTGCACGCTCGCTCTTGTCGCCGACAAGCTCGCCAAGAACACGCGCCTCTACAAAGCCGTCGCTGCATTGGGAAAGACCGCCATCATCGACTGGTCGCCCCTCGATTCGCGCGATCTCCCGAGCCACGTCATGAAGATCGCGCAGGCGCATGGCATCTCCATTGATGCAGCGGCATCGCAGGAGCTCATCGCCCGCGTGGGCGATACCACCACCATGCTCGACACGCAGATCGCCGTGCTCGCGCAGATCTGCCGCGATGCCGGCGTCATCAGGAAGTCCGATATCGAGGAGCATGTTGCGCGCACCGCCGAGGTGAAGCCCTGGCCCTTCCTCGACGCCGTCTCGGCGCGTAACGCGCGGGAGGCTGTCGTGCAGTTCCGACTCCTCGGAGAAGGGCAGGCCATACGGCTCCTGTCGCTTCTGACCGCACGCATCCGCGAGCTCATCTGCGCTCAACCGCTCTCTTCGCGCGGCAATGCCCCGAGCCTTGCCAAGGAGCTGGGGAAGCAGGATTGGCAGGTGCGCAACCATCTGCGTTGGGCGCGGGCTTTCGAGGCGGGGGAGCTCGAACGCGCGCTCCATCGCTGCGCCGATGCCGATGCAGCGCTCAAGCGCGGTGCCAACGCCAGCCAAACCATGATCGACCTCATCTTCTCGATCTGCGGCGTGTCCTCCTAGCCCGTTCACCCAAAAGGGGATTCCCCAAAAGGGGATACTCCCTTTTTGGGTGGCTTTTCCAAAATCCCCAAAAGGGGATACTCCCTTTTTGGGTGAAATTGTTCTTTCCGAATTGAGACGAAGGCGCCTTGGCGTGCGTATCAAGGGCAGAAAGGAAGCGCCGCGAGAGAAAGGGTCGGCCATGGAAAACGAGAACACCATCAACGAGCAGCTGGAGGAAATGGCAGAGGGCGTCGAGCTTGCAGATGACGTGCTCGATGCGGTTGCAGGCGGGTGGCTCTTCAAGAACGAAAAGGGGGAGTGGGAGGTAATCAACGTCAAGGGCGACGTCCGCTATACCGGCGACTACAACGACGCCTATGACTGGGCGAGAGAGCACCACTACTCCACCCGCGTCCTCTCATGGCTCGAGCTCAACTCCATTCGAAACGGGCACTATATCGGCTGATCTTCCCCAAGCGAGGATAACGCGCAAAAAGAAGGAACCCGAGCAGCACCTCGGGTTCCTTTTCGTGCGGAATGTATTTGGAGCTTAGAGCGTGTTCACGAGCTTGGCGACGCCGCTCTTGCGCTGCGCAGCCTGGTTCTTGTGGATGATGCCCTTGGTTGCGGCCTTGTCGAGCTTGCGGCATGCCTGGTTTGCGGCAGCCTGTGCAGCTTCCTTGTCGCCCAGCTCAACGGCCGTGCGGACCTTCTTGACGTAGGTCTTGAGTTCGGAGCGCACCGCGCGGTTACGGACGCGGGCCTTCTCGGCGGTCAGGATGCGCTTCTTCTGAGACTTGATGTTTGCCACGTGCGTTCCTTTCGGTCTTTCAATATCCGAGGCCTCTAACGTTTGAGACACGGCGAGGTCAACTGCATGATTGTAGCACGGTTGGGACGAATTATTGCTATCATCTTTCTTATGTCAACGGCAGATATCTCACATATTCGCAATTTTTCAATAGTTGCGCACATCGATCACGGTAAATCGACCATCTCCGACCGTGTTCTCGAGCTCACCCATACCGTGGAGGAGCGCGACCTCGACTCGCAGATGCTCGACACCATGGACATCGAGCGCGAGCGCGGCATCACCATCAAGAGCAATGCCGTCCGCGTGATGTACGATTCCGACGATGGCGAGACGTACCAGTTCAACCTCATCGACACGCCGGGGCACGTGGACTTCACCTATGAGGTCTCCCGCTCGCTTGCCGCTTGCGAGGGCGCCGTGCTCGTGGTGGATGCCACGCAGGGCGTGGAGGCGCAGACCGTCTCCAACGCCATCCTCGCGATGAACGCTAACCTCGATATCGTTCCCGCCATCAACAAGATCGACCTCCCCTCGGCCGAACCCGAGCGCGTGCGCGCCGAGATCGAGGAGGCGCTGGCCATTCCCGCGGAGGACGCCGTGTGCGTGAGCGGAAAGACGGGCGAGGGCATCCATGACCTGCTCGAGAGCATCGTCTTTTTGGTGTCACCTCCCAAGGGCGACGCGGATGCGCCGCTGAGGGCGCTCATCATCGACTCGTACTTCGACCAGTTCAGGGGCGTCGTCGCCACGGTCCGCGTGTTCGACGGATCCATCAAGACGGGCGACATGCTCCACATGATGGCCGCCGGGACCGACTTCCTCGTCGACGACGTGGGCGCCAAGCGTCCCGCCGAGACCTCTCTGCCCGCGCTCAACGTGGGCGAGGTGGGGTATGTGGTGACGGGCCTCAAAGATCCCGGCGCCGTGCATGTGGGCGACACGCTCACCGGAGCGTCCCGCCGCTGCTCGGAGCCGCTGCCGGGCTACCGTGAGGCCAAACCCATGGTGTTCACGGGCCTGTTCCCCATAGACAACAAGGAATACGAGAACCTCCGCGATGCCCTCGAGAAGCTCCGCGTGAACGATCCCTCGCTCACCTGGGAGCCTGAGACA
>CAMZCV010000252.1 GCA_947305035.1 uncultured Coriobacteriales bacterium
ACAAATGGACACGCGACATGCGCGACACCCAGTCTCCTTTGGGCGGATTTCCTGTCAGCAAACCTGTCCCTTTGACAGGATCCCGTGGCGTTGACATATACCCCTAGGGGGTATAGTATCGTTATGAAGGATCATCAGGAGGAGGATGCATGGCCGAGGAGACCTGCTGCTGCGCGCGCAAACATACGCCGCGTTCCGAAGAGCTCAAGCGCGACATCGAGAAGCGTATCAACCGCGCCGTCGGCCAGCTCAACGGCATCAAGGCCATGGTCGCGGACGACCGCTACTGCGGAGACGTCCTCACGCAGCTTGCCGCCGTCGAGAAGGCCGTCAAGGCCATTTCGCGCGAGATCATGCAGGACCATCTCGAGACCTGCGTGGTGGAGCAGGTGCAGGCGGGCAACACCGAGATCGTCGGCGAGGTCATGGACCTTCTCAAGAAGTTCTCATAAACCCCATCAACCCCCACAAAGGGAGTATCCCCCAATGGGGGAGTATCCCCGAGTGGGGGAGCGGAAGGAAGCGGTATGAAGGAGACGTTCGACATCACGGGGATGACCTGCGCGGCATGCTCTGCGCGCGTGGGCAAGGCTGCCTCGTCCGTCGAAGGCGTCGAGGAGGCCAACGTCAACCTGCTCAAGAACTCGATGGAACTCGTCTACGACGGAACGGATGCAACCTGCTCCGCGGTCATCTCGGCCATCGAAAGCGCTGGCTACGGCGCCATCCCGCGCACCCCGCATGGCGGCTCCGCTGCAGCCCCCGCTTCCCGCAGCTCCGCTCCCGCGCACGACCCGTCCGCCATCGCACGTGAGGCGGTGGAGGAGAAGCGCCGCCAGCTCATCATCTCGGCGATCTTCGCGGTGCCGCTGTTCTATGTGGCGATGGGCCCCATGTTCGGCTGGCCGCAGCCCGCAGCGCTTTCCGGACACGAGGGCATGATGGCAGCTGCACTGACGCAGCTCCTGCTCTGCATCCCCATCCTCTTCGCCAACCGCCGCACCTTCATCACAGGCTTCAAGACGCTTTTTCACGCCTCGCCCAACATGGATTCGCTCATCGCCCTGGGCTCCGCAGCCTCTGCCGTTTGGAGCATCGTGGGCCTCTACCGCATGGCGCTCTCCATAGGCGCGGGCGACATGGCGTCGGCCCACGAGGCGTTCCACAACCTCTACTTCGACTCCGCGGGCATGATCCTCACCCTCATCACGCTGGGAAAGTTCTTCGAGGCGCGGGCGAAGGGACGCACCACGGGCGCCATCACCGCGCTCATGGACCTCTCACCGAAGACCGCCACCGTCGTGCGCGACGGTGCCGAGCAGACCATCCCCACCGAGCAGGTGCGCGTGGGCGACCGCGTCATCGTGCGCGCGGGAGAGTCCGTTCCGGTGGATGGCATCGTGGTGGAAGGTGCCGCATCGGTTGACGAGAGCGCCATCACCGGCGAGCCCATCCCCGTGGAGAAAACCGTAGGCTCGCAGGTCACGGGCGCTACCGTCTCCACGCGCGGCTGGTTCGCCATGGAAGCCACGGCGGTGGGGGAGGACACCACGCTCGCGGGCATCATCCGCCTCGTCGACGAGGCCACGGGGTCGAAAGCGCCCATCGAGCGCCTCGCCGACAAGATCGCCGGCGTGTTCGTCCCCGTTGTCATCGGCATCGCCGCCGTCACGTTCATCGTCTGGATCCTCATCTCGCACGACTTCGCCACAGCGCTCACGCATGCGGTCTCGGTGCTCGTCATCAGCTGCCCGTGCGCGCTCGGCCTCGCCACGCCCACGGCCATCATGGTCGGTACGGGCCGCGGTGCAGCGAACGGCATCCTCATCAAGAGCGCAGAGTCGCTCGAGACCGCCTGCACGGTTGCGACGGCCGTGCTCGACAAGACCGGCACCATCACCGAGGGCGCTCCGCGCGTGACCGACGTCGTCGTCGCAAACGGTGTGTCGGAACAGGAGCTCCTGCGCGTGGCTGCAGCCCTCGAGCGCAAGAGCGAGCATCCTCTTGCGGCAGCCATCGCCGCTTTCGCAGATGAAACGGTGCCTGGATGCGACGATGGCGCCGTGGTCGAGGGATTCGGCCAGGTCGAGGGCATGGGGCTCGTCGCCATCGTGGACGACGGGGAGGCGCTTGCGGGCAACGTGCGCCTCATGGCGGAGGGCGGCGTGGACGCGTCCTCCCTCGAAACTGCGGCAGTGCGCTTCGCCGATCAGGCCAAGACCGCACTCTTCTTCGCGCTCGACGGCCGCTTGCTCGGCATCATCGCCGTTGCCGATCCCGTCAAGGAGACGAGCGCCGCAGCCATCGCACGCCTGCACGCGCTCGGCGTGCGGACCGTCATGCTCACCGGCGATGCCGAGCGCACCGCTCGTGCCGTCGCCTCCGAGGTGGGTGTGGACGAGGTGGTGGCGGGCGTGTTTCCCAGCCAAAAGGAGGAGAAGGTCCGCTCGCTGCAGGACGGCGGAGCCAAGGTCGCGATGGTGGGCGACGGCATCAACGATGCGCCCGCGCTCGCCCGAGCGGACGTGGGCATCGCCATCGGAGCCGGTACCGACATCGCCATCGAGTCCGCAGATATCGTGCTCATGCGTTCCAACCTCGCCGATGTCGCGAACGCCATCGAGCTCTCCCGCGCCACCATGCGCACCATACGCCAGAACCTGTTCTGGGCGCTGTTCTACAATGCCATCTGCATCCCGGTTGCGGCGGGCGTGCTCGCACCATGGGGTATCAGCCTGAATCCCATGATCGGAGCTGCGGCCATGGGCTTCTCGAGCGTCTTCGTGGTGACGAATGCGCTAAGACTGAGGCTGTGGAAACCATGCTCACCGGGGGATACTCCCCCAGAGCGCATTGGGACGGATGTGGAAGTTGGATAACTTGGCGCACTGGGGGGAGTATCCCCCGGTGAGCCCCGAAAAGAAGGAGGACATCATGAGGAACGTCGAGCTCAAGGTTGAGGGCATGCATTGCCCGAAGTGCGTCGCCAAGACCAAGGCTGCACTCGAGGCCGTTCCCGGCGTGCGCAACGTCGAGGTCTCGCTCGAGGAGGGAAGGGCCACGCTCGAGGCGGGCATGCTCGCCAACGATGCGAAGCTTATCGCTGCGGT
>CAMZCV010000253.1 GCA_947305035.1 uncultured Coriobacteriales bacterium
AGGGACTCGCCTTCCGCTCTCTCGACGCCGCAGAGGGCGACTACGTGTTCGAGGGGCTCGACCTGCATGTTCCCGCAGGTCAGCGCCTCGGCCTCGTGGGGCGCTCGGGGTCGGGCAAGACCACGCTCACCAAGCTGCTCCTGCGTCTCGCCGACGTGCAGGAGGGCCACGTGCTCGTGGACGGGCAGGACATCTCCCTGTGCACCCAGCAATCGCTGCGCCGCCAAATTGCCTACGTGCCTCAGGAGGCGCTGCTGTTCCACCGCTCCATCCGCGAGAACATCGCGTACGGGCGTCCCGACGCAACCGATGACGAGATACGCGAGGCGGCATGTCTCGCCAACGCGTTGGAGTTCATCGACCGGCTGCCCAACGGCATGGACACCATGGTGGGCGAGCGAGGCGTCAAGCTCTCGGGCGGCCAGCGCCAGCGCGTGGCCATCGCCCGCGCAATCTTGGCTGACTGCCCGATCCTCGTGCTCGACGAGGCCACGAGCGCCCTCGACAGCGAGTCCGAGGCCGCTGTGCAGGGGGCGCTCCAGAACCTCATGGCGGGCCGAACCTCCATCGTGGTTGCGCACCGTCTCTCAACAGTCGCCTCGCTCGACCGCATTGTGGTGATCGAGGACGGCAAGATCGTGGAGGACGGCACGCACGCCCAGCTCAGCCAGGCGGGCGGGGTGTACGAGACCCTCTGGGACCGCCAGACGGGCGCGTTCCTCGAGGCAGAGTAGCCGTAGACCAGCTGAAATTGCACATGAAAAGCGCCCGCATTGCTGCGGGCGCTTGCCGTCTTGCTCTGTTGGAGCTTAAAACTGGAGGGAGTTGTGGTACTGGATGATGTAGCTGTAATACTCGTCGGCATTCTCGTTTCCCTCGAGGACGGAGAACTTATCGAGGACCTGATCGAGGCTCATGCCGGTCTTCTTCCAAATGTAGACGAACGAATCGATGTTGTACTTCTCCTGTGCGGTCATGCCGCCGGCGATGCTATTGAGAAGATCCTCGGGAATCTCGACGCCTTCGAACTCGTTCTCTGCCATGATGATCGCTTCTTTTCGTTGGTGGCCGCTTGCCTTTCGCTTACTTATGCGCACCTTAAGCCGTTCCGTCTCAATAATAATGGAGCGATTTCATTATTCTCCGCCACGCACTCTCTCCTTTCAGGTTTTAGGCTCTGGCAACCGCCTATGCGGTGGTTTGCTTGCCCTGCGCCCGTGTCTGCGTGCTATCATCCACGCTAGGGGGAAATAGCTGCGGCGAGAGGGGCGGCCATGTGGCGCCTGATTTGCCTGCTCATAGGCTATGCGTTTGGGAATCTGCTCGTTGCGGATATAGTGGCGAGGCTACGCACGCGAACGTCGATCTTCGAGTTGGGCAACGGCAATCCCGGCATGGCGAATGCGGCACGCTCGCTGGGCAGAACCGCTGCCATCGCAAGTCTTGCCGGCGACATTCTCAAAGCGGTTGCCGCAGTTCTCGTCTGCCGCGCACTCTTCCCCGCCGAGCTTCCGTCGCTTGTGCGCGGCTGGGCATGCATCGGTGCAACGCTGGGGCACGACTTCCCCGCCTGGCACGGCTTCAAGGGCGGCAAGGGCGTGACCACGCTCTCGTCGGCTCTCGTGCTCATCGATTGGCGCGGCGCCATCATCGCCGCACTCGTCGCTGCTGCGGCCATCTATTTCAGCGGCTACCTGAGCATCGCGGCCGTTGCGGCTGCAGGCGCGTTCGTCATCTGGGCGGTTGTCATGCTGCCCGGAGAGGGGCTCCTGCTCGCTGTTCTCGCGTTTGCACTTGCGCTCTATGGCCAGTGGACCAACCTGCGGGGCATCGGGGACGGAACCGCCAAACGCGACTTCGCTCGTAGGAAATAGCCCTGCTTCTTGCGCTATGATGGGGTTCGCTCATTCGACCGTTGACGGGATTCCCCATGAATTCGTTCTCCACCAAGTATCCGCTGCTGTTCGGTGTCATCCTCTTCATCGTTGCTGTGCTTGCAGCGGGTATTCTCACGGGAGTTGCAGCGGCGGTGGGATTCTCGACTGAGGGCGGCACCGTCATCGGCCGTCTCGTCGTTGCGATAGTGCTTATCATCCTGGCCGTCTACGCACTCCAGGTTGCGCGTAAAACCGCGGCCGAGGAGAGCGGGCGCTAACGGCGAGGTGGGGCAGACGAGATGGCACACACCGAGGAGGAGCACTACAAGCGCATGACCGAGGCGCCCGTCGCCCCGCTTATCGCGCAGCTCGCGGTGCCCACCACGGTCTCGCTGCTCGTCACCAGCGTGTACAACCTGGTCGACACGGCTTTTGTGGGCACGCTCGGCACCAGCGCGAGCGGTGCCGTGGGCATCGTGTTCGGATTCATGTCCATCCTCCAGGCGTTCGGGTTCATGTTCGGCATGGGCTCGGGCAGCATCATCGCGCGCCTGCTCGGGCAGAAGAACGTCGACGAGGCGAGCGTCGTGGCCTCGACGGGCGTCGTGCTCTCCTTCCTTACCGGCCTCGCAATCGCCCTCGCCTCAGCCGTGTTCCTCACCCCGCTCATCTTTCTCATGGGGAGCACCGAGACGATCGCGCCGTTTGCCAAGGAGTACGTGCGCTTCATGCTCATCTCGGCGCCGTTCACCACCGCGAGCTTCACGATGAACCAGATCCTGCGCCTCGAGGGCAAGGCGACGCTCGGCATGGTGGGCATGACCTTCGGCTGCTTCCTCAACATCGCGGGCGATGCGCTGTTCATGTTCGGTCTCGGCATGGGTATCACGGGCGCGGGGCTCTCGACTGCGTTGTCGCAGGTCGTGAGCTTCTTCATCCTGCTCAGCATGTTCCTGAGGGGCAAATCCACGTCGCGGCTGTCCCCGCAGCTCGTCTCGCCCACGCCCGAGCGCGTAGCCGACATTGTGGCGACAGGTCTTCCGAGCCTCATCCGCCAAGGCCTCAACAGCATCACCACCATGCTGCTCAACGCGCAGGCGGCGCTCTTCGGCGACCCGGCGGTGGCGGCCATGAGCATTGTGAGCCGCATCGTCTTCTTCGCGTTCTCGCTCACGCTGGGCGTTGGGCAGGGGTTCCAGCCCGTGGCGGGCTTCAATTACGG
>CAMZCV010000254.1 GCA_947305035.1 uncultured Coriobacteriales bacterium
TGGTGGCGATGAACTTCGTGCTGCCGAACATGGGCAGCATGGCCACGCGCATGGGCAACAACATGCTCGGCTACAGCCAGAGCTGGAAGACCCCGGCAGGTGCCGAGGACGTGGATGCCCAGTACTACAAGAGCGACTTCACCGAGGAGGAGATCGGCGATGCCGAGCATGCGCTCGACCTCTCGATCGCATCCGAGGGCTATGTGCTCCTCAAGAACGACGACGCCGTGATGCCCTTCGCGCCCGGTACCACCTTCTCGTTCTTCTCCGAGAACGTGAAGAACCTCACCGCCACGCAGTCCATCATGACGCAGTTCACCGGCGCGTCGGGCAACCAGAACCTGCTGGTGAGCGCATTCGAGGCAGAGGGCTTCTTGGTCAACGGCACCCTCATGGACTTCTACACCACCGGCGCGGGCAAGTCCTACACCATGGGCGCGGGCTCCATCAACTTCGGCGAGGCGGAGGACTTCCGCATCAACGAGTGCCCGCTCTCCGAACTCCAGGCTGCCGAGGGCGTGCTCGACAGCGCCCAGGGAACCGTTCCCGTGTTCGTGTGGCGCCGTGTCGCAGGCGAGGGCCGCGACATGCCGCGCTCCATGTACAACCACGCCGACAATCCCGTCGACCAGGCTAGGAGCTACATCGAGCCCGACAGCACCGAGCTCGAGATCCTCCAGTACCTTAACGACAACTTCGACGAGGTCGTTCTCATCGTCAACACCGCGAGCGCGCTCGAGCTCGACTGGGTTGCCGACTTCCCGTCCATCAAGGCCATCATCTTCGTTCCATCCACGGGCACCTACGGCACCGAGGCGCTGGCGGGAATCTTCTCCGGCTCCGTCAACCCCAGCGGCCATACCGTGGATACCTTCGTAGCCGATGCGCTTGCCAGCCCCGCAGCGCAGAACTACGGCGACTACGAGTACCTCGATGAGAACGGCAACCCCACGAGCTACAACTACGTGAGCTACCTCGAGGGCATCTACGTGGGCTATCGTTACTACGAGACCCGCTATGAGGACGTCGTGCTCGGCCAGGGCAACGCCGGCGACTTCAACTATGCTGCCGAGGTCGTGTATCCGTTCGGCCACGGCCTCTCCTACACCACGTTCGAGTACTCGAACCTGCAGGTTGAGTGGAAGGACCTCGAGTCCATCACCGTCAAGGTGACCGTTACCAATACCGGCGATGTTGCGGGCAAGGATGCCGTGCAGATCTACGCGCAGGCTCCCTACACCGAGTACGACCAGAAGAACGGCATCGAGAAGGCATCCGTCGCCCTCGTCGCCTACGACAAGACCAAGCTCCTCGAGCCCGGCGAGAGCCAGACCCTCGAGATCGCCGTCGATCCTGCCCTGCTCGCGAGCTTCGATGCCCATGGCGCGGGAACTTACATCATCGAGAACGGCACCTACTACATTGCCACCGGCCAGGATTCTCATGACGCCATGAACAACATCCTCGCCGCCAAGGGCAAGACCGTCGCCGACGGTATGACCGCTCCCGGCAACGCTGCGCTCGCCGTTTCGCACGTGGTCACCATCGACGCCAAGAACGCTCTCAAGGACGAGCCCACCGTCGATGCCAAGACCTTCTCCACCGACGCCTACTCCGGCAACCCCATCACCGCGGTCCTGGGCTATGCCGAGCCCGAGGGCACCCAGCTCACCCGCGCTGACTGGACCGGCACCTTCCCCGCACCCGACGGCACCCCCATCGAGGGCTATATCTCCACATGGGGCAACGCCATCAACGGCACCGACGCCGAGGGCAACGCCGCATCGCTCGTCTGGGGCAAGCCTGCCACCGCTGCGCTCATCGAGCAGCTCGACAGCCACGATTCGCTCAATCCCACGGACGACGCCACCATCACCGACACGCCTGTCTACGGTGCAGCCAACGGTCGTTCCCTTATCGAGATGCGCGGCCTTCCCTACGACGATCCCGCGTGGGATGAGCTGCTCGACCAGCTCACCCCCAGCGATTACGCTGAGATCGTGGGCCATTCCGGCTATGGCAGCGAGTACCTCATGAGCGTGGGCAAGCCCTTCGTCATCGACGCCGACACCGCCGCCGGCCTCATCTACGGCTCCACCGGCATGATGTTCTGCTCGCCCGTGGTGATGGCCCAGACCTGGAACCAGGAGCTCGCCGAGAGCTACGGCCGCATGCTCGCCTCCGAGGCCAACCTCCAGGGCATGAGCGGTGCCATGGGCTGGTATGCCCCGTCGATGAACATCCACCGCACGCAGTTCATTGGCCGCGCCGCCGAGTACTACAGCGAGGACCCGATCATCTCCGGCACCGTTGCCGCCCATGAGGTCCACGGTGCAGCCGAGCTGGGCTTCTACTCCATGATCAAGCACTTCGCCTTCAACGATCAGGAGAACCACCGCGGCGACGGCGGCATCGACCGCTCCGTTGCCACGTGGGTAGGCGAGCATGCCGCTCGCGAGATCTACCTGCGTCCGTTCGAGATGTGCATGCATGCACCCGACGTGGAGCTCACCTACTACACCGTTGACGACAGCGGCGCCTACACGCTCAACACCACTACCATGCGCACCGCACAGGGCATCATGACGGCCTTCAACCGTCTCGGCGCTACTTGGACCGGCGGCAGCTACCCGCTCATCCAGCAGCTCGTCCGCGACGAGTGGGGCTTCAACGGCTTCATCATCACCGACTCCGCCAACGCGGGCAGCCCTGCCTTCGATCAGAGCCAGATGCTCCGCGCAGGCGCCGACGCGTTCCTTCGCTCCAACGAGAACACCTATGTGTACGATCCGTCCAACGCGGCCGAGTACCACTACGCCCGTGAGGCTGTGCACCACCTGCTCTACACCACGGCCAACTGCCGCGCCATGACCGGTGCCGTGCCCGGCAGCATCTACGTGCCCGGCATGCAGCCGCTTGCCAAGATCCGCATCGTAGCCACGGTTGTGCCCGCAATCATCGTCGCCCTGCTCGCATGGACGGCCGGCCGCAACCACGCCAAGCGCAAGGCTGAGCGCGCCGAGGCTTAGGCTTAACCCCCAAGCGGAAGGACCCCCTCCTTCCCTGAGAAAGGCTCCCTTCGGG
>CAMZCV010000255.1 GCA_947305035.1 uncultured Coriobacteriales bacterium
GCACCATGACCGGCAAGCAGCCCAACATGTCCGTCAACCCCGACGAGGTCGTCGCAGACGGCGCAGCGGTTCAGGGCGGCGTGCTCACGGGCGACGTCTCCGGCATCCTGCTGCTCGACGTCACGCCCCTGTCGCTCGGCGTCGAGACCCTCGGCGGCGTGATGACCCGCATGATCGACCGCAACACCACCATCCCCACCTCCAAGTCCGAGGTCTACTCCACCGCGGCCGACAACCAGACGTCCGTCGAGATCAACGTCCTGCAGGGCGAGCGCGAGCTGGCTCGCGACAACAAGAGCCTCGGTAAGTTCAACCTCACCGGCATCCCGGCTGCCCGCCGCGGCGTGCCCCAGATCGAGGTCACGTTCGACATCGACGCCAACGGCATCGTCAAGGTCACGGCAAAGGACAAGGCCACCGGCAAGAGCCAGCAGATCACCATCTCCGGTTCCACCGCCCTCTCCGACGACGAAGTCGACCGCATGGTCAAGGACGCCGCGGCTCACGCCGAGGAGGACAAGGCCAAGAAGGACGAGATCGAGGTCCGCAACCAGACCGACAGCCTTGCCTACTCCACCGAGCAGACCCTGAACGAGCTGGGCGACAAGGTTCCCGCCAGCACCAAGGCCGACGTGGAGGCCGCCGTTACCGAGGCCAAGAACGCCCTCGCCGGCACCGACATCGAGGCCATCAAGGCTGCCGCCGAGAAGCTGCAGCAGGCCGGCTACAAGCTCGCCGAGATCGTCTACTCCGACCAGCAGGCCCAGACCGCTCCTGGTTCCAACGGCGGCAACGGCGGCGACGACGTGGTGGATGCCGACTACGAGGTCGTGGACGACAACTAAGGTGAAAGCGGGCTGCGATCATGGCAGACGAGAACAAGATCAAGATCGACGTTGAGGACGGGGCCGAGGAGGCTCCGTCCCAGCCCGTCGAAACGCATGAGATGACCGAGGAGGAGATGATCGAGGCCGCCAAGCGCGCAGGCGCCGAGGCTGCCGAGGCAGAGCTCGCCGCAGAGGCCAAGCAGGCTCCTCAACAGGACATCATCGATCTCGAGGCGCGCGCCGTCGAGGCGGAGACGCGTCTCGAAGAGGCCGAGAAGGCTGCTGCTGATGCCAATGACAGGCTCCTGCGCCTTCAGGCCGATTGGGAGAACTACCGCCGCCGCACCGCCGCCGAGCGTCTCGCGGAGCGCGAGCGTGCAGCGGAGGGCCTCGTTGAGAAGCTCCTTCCGGTGATCGACGACCTCGAGCGTGCCATCGGGCATGCCAGCTCGAGCGAGAACGCCGAGCTTGCCCAGTTCGTCGAGGGGGTGGCTGCGGTTCACGCCAAGCTCGTCTCGGTGCTCGAGAAGGAGGGCGTGGAGGTCATCGACCCCGCCGGCCAGCCGTTCGACCCGCTCGCCCATCAGGCTGTGGGACGCGAGGAGAATGCTGCGGCCTACGACGAGACGGTCGCCCAGGTGTACCTGAAGGGCTACCGCATGGGCGGCAAGGTCATCCGCTCCGCAATGGTCACGGTTACCTACGGCGGGCCCAAGCGCCCCGCCGAGGATTCCGAGGCATCAGAGTAAGGCAATGTCCGGGAGGCGCTGCGTTCCGCTCCATGGGTACGTGGTGCCTTCCGGAAGCAGATGAGAGAGGAGGCGGGCTTTATGGCTGGCAATGCAACGTATTATGATGTCCTGGGCGTGAAGCGCACCGCCTCGCAGGACGAGATCAAGGCTGCGTTCCACAAGCTCGCAGCTCAGCATCACCCCGACCGTGGCGGCGACGAGGAGAAGTTCAAGGAGATCTCCGAGGCGTACAACACGCTTTCCGACGAGAAGAAGCGCAAGGAATACGACCAGCTTCTCATGTTCGGCGGCGGTATCCCCGGCGGTGCCGGCGGGAGGACCTACACCTATACCACCAATGTGGGCGGTCCCGACTGGCAGCAGATGTTCAACAACATGCGCAGCGGCGACGGGGCTTTCGGGGCGTTCGACTTCTCGCAGTTCTTCGGAGGCGGAATGCCCGGCGGCGCGCGCACCCAACGCTCCACGCGCGGCCAGGACCTCACGCTTTCGGTGGACGTTACCGCAGAGGAGGCATTCGCAGGTACCACGCGCAAGGTCACCTATCGCGTGCCCTCCACGGGCGAGGAGCAGACCATCACCGTGAAGGTGCCCGCGGGCGCCGTGAACGGCGGCAAGCTCCGCTACAAGGGCCGCGGCGAGTACAGCCCCACGGGCGATGCCCGCGGCGACCTCGTGATCACCACGCGCGTCGCCGAGGATCCCGTGTACAAGCGCGATGGTGCCGATGTGCGCATGGAGCTTCCCATCAGCGTGTACGAGGCGGCTCTCGGCTCGCAGATCGACGTCCCCACACCCGACCACAAGACGGTGCGCCTCAAGGTTCCCGCAGGTACGCAGGACGGAAAGACCTTCCGCTTCAAGGATCTCGGCGCGCCAAACGTCAAGCGCAAGGATTCCCGCGGCGCACTGTACGTTACGGTGCGCGTGAAGGTGCCCACGCGCCTCTCGGCCAAGGAGCGCGAGTCCTGGCAGGCGCTTGCCGACGCCGATAAGCGCAACTACAGAGAGGATGTGGAGCAGCATGGCGCGTGAGCACGAAAGCGATAGGGACAAGCCGCTCTACATGATCAGCGTCGCCGCCGATCTCACGGGCATGCACCCGCAGACCCTGCGCGTCTACGAGCAGAAGGGCCTCGTGACACCCGGCCGCAGCCGCGGCAACACGCGCCTCTACAGCCAGGCGGACATCGAGCGCCTCAACCTTATCAACAAGCTCACCGACGAGGGCATCAACCTCGCCGGTGTTGTGCGCATCCTCGACATGCGCGAGCGCCAGCTCGAGAAGGACGAGAAGATCGACGAGCTCACCCGCCGCGTGCGCGAGCTCGAGGACGAGGTGCACGAGTTCAAGATGCAGCAACGCATCGTGGCGCTCGCCCGCTACGACGCTGACAATCCGCAGGAAACCCTGCGTGCTCTGCTCGAATCCAAGAACGAGTAGCTCGCTTTTCTGTCAGGGGGACAGGTTTGCTGACAGGTTTTCGCGAAAACCTGTCAGC
>CAMZCV010000256.1 GCA_947305035.1 uncultured Coriobacteriales bacterium
GGTGCTTGCGCGGCAGGTTGCCCCGTAGAGGCTATAGCCGAAGGTGATGCTCATGGTTGGGGCATCCAGAGCCTGGATCTCGCTTTCGGGACGCTCCGACGCATCACGCAGGCCGTATTCATCCACGAAGCGGGAAAACTCGTCGAAGGCGCCCCCGTCAAGCACAAAGCGCTCGGGTTCGGCCTCGTCACCAGGGCCTTCGCTGCGCTCATACTCAAGCACCACGTCGTCGTTCTCGTCCCGCATGAGGGTGATTGACTCGCTGCTGCCTTCCATTCCTCCGCCGTTGTGATACGACACGTAACAGAGCGCGCCTACCGTCGGCGAGTCGGTTTCGCCCTCGTCGCCATCGGAAATATAGTTGGTGTAGAAGTACGCCTCACCCGGCTCGATCTCGGCGATGTATTGGGCGTCGAACGCATATTGCGTCGTACCCAGCTCGTACAGCCCGTCAGCAGGAGCGCCATCGGCATAGAAGATAACCACGGCATTCTCGGCAGCGTCATAGCAGATCGTTCCCGCAGCTCCCGTGGCAAGCGGAGCGTCGCTCACGTCCAGGGGCCTTTCCAGATGGAAGGCCTTCCCGTTGTCGCCATGATCTTCGAGCATGATCGTGATCGACCCGCGTTTTCCGAGGTCAATGGAGGCAGAGCTGTCGTTCAGGAAGAACTGGAACTGCACACCGTTCACGGCAAGCGTCGCATTGATGGGCTCGAGATACGGGGTTCCCTCGCTGGCGGCAGCGAGCTCGGAAAGCGCCGTGGAGACCGCCCAGAAACCCTCCCGCTCCCTCTCCGTCAGCTCCTGCTCGGAGGTGATCGAGAAGGAGGCGTCGAGATCGTATGAGCCATCCTCGGTCATCACGCTATAGGAAACGTGGCCCGTCGGGGCATCGTAGACGATCATGTCGCTCATCTTGCGCTTGGACGCGCGCAAGAGGCCGTATTCGTTCGCGATCTCGGCAAAACGGTCGAACGCGCTCTCGTCAACCACATAGTCGAACCCCTGCTCACGGGAGTTGTGCCACTCCTTCTCACGCGTGGTAAGCGTGACGGATCCATCCTTCTGCCGCGCGAGCTCCGAGGAAACGCCGCCGCCGGTCATACCCCCGCCATACGTGTACCTGACGGTCTTGATGAGATGGCCCTCGTACGTGTGGCTCGAACCAAGCCCCAGCCCACCGCCTTCCTTGCATCCGAACAGGCTGCCGATAATCGACATGGCACCAGCCCCCAATCCAAGCTGTGCGAGCGTGCGGCGCGTGAGCATGGCGTCTCTCCTACTTGAGCGTTGCGTACATGACGGCCTTGATGGTATGCATACGGTTCTCGGCCTCATCGATAACACGCGACTTGGGCCCCTCGAAAACCGCGTCCTCAACCTCCATCTCGGTAACGCCGAAACGCTTTGCGATATCAGCTCCGATGGTGGTGTTGGTATCGTGGAAGCTGGGGAGGCAATGCAGGAAGATGGAGTCCTCAGCCGTGAGTGCCATGATCTCCTCGGTCACGCGGTACGGCGTGAGCAGCTTGATGCGCTTCTCCCACACCTCATCGGGCTCGCCCATCGACACCCACACGTCGGTGTAGATAACATCGGCGCCGGTAGCCGCCTCGACGGGATCCTCCGTGAGCGTGATGGTGCAGCCGTTCTCCGCAGCGATGGGCATGCAGGCATCGATGACGTCGGATGCAGGCCAGCAGGCGCGCGGAGCGCAAGCGACGTAGTTCATGCCGAGCTTGGAGCAGATCACCATAAGGGAACGGGCAACGTTGTTCTCTGCATCGCCCATGAACACGAGAGTCTTGCCCTTGATGTCGTTATTGAAGTTCTCCTGAACGGTCATGATGTCGGAGAGCATCTGCGTGGGATGCCAGTCGTCGGTGAGGCCGTTCCACACGGGAACGCCGCTTTTGGCGGCAAGCTCTTCGACGTCGCTCTGGAGATAGCCGCGGAACTCGATGCCGTCGTACATGCGGCCGAGAACCCGGGCGGTATCCTCGATGGACTCCTTCTTGCCCATCTGCGAACCCGAAGGGCCGAGATAGGTCACGCCCATGCCCAAATCCATCGCTCCAACCTCGAACGCGCAGCGCGTACGGGTTGAGTCTTTCTGGAACAGGAGCACGATATTCTTGCCGGCAAGGTAGCGGTGCGGGGTTCCGGAACGCTTGAGATCCTTCAGCTCGTGCGCGAGCTGAAGCAGGTATTCGATCTCCTCGGTGGTGTAATCGAGCAGCTTGAGGAGGCTGCGTCCGGAAAGATTGACAGGCATGGATGGTTCCTTTCTAGATCGAAGCGCTTTCGCGCCAAAATGCCATGGTCATGCAGTGCGGGCCGCCGCGGCCGCGCGAGAGCTCCCCGGAGGGAATCTCGAGCAGCTCGATGCCTGCCTTGCAGAGGATATCGTTGGTAACTTGGTTGCGCTGGTACACGAACACGCGCCCGGGAGCGACAGCAAGCGTGTTCGCGCCGTCATTCCACTGCTCGCGCGTTGCGGCGATTGTATCGTCACCGCCGCACTTGATGAGGCGCACGCCGTCAAGGCCCAACGCCGTGGATAGGATCTTCTCGAGCGTCTCCTCGCGGGAACGGATGAGCACCTCCCCCTGATGCGCGCCGCGCGTGAGCTCGAATACGCGAAGCGTACCCAGGATGGCGGGGTGCATGGTAAAGGTATCGGCGTCGACCTGCGTGAACACGGTGTCAAGATGCATGAACGCGCGCTTGCGCGGGATGAGCAGGGCCAGAACGCGGTCGAACCCCAGGTCCTCGTCGGCCCAGAGCAGGTTCTTCGCGAGGATATCGATGGCCGCCGACTGCGTACGCTCGGAGATGCCGACCGCAATCGTGCGGTTCCCCAGCACGAGGATGTCGCCACCCTCGATATGGAAGGGAAGGTCGCGGTTGTAGAGCCTGCGAACCCCCGCGTACCTGGGATGGTACGAGAAGATCATGTCGGCGAGCAGCGATTCGCGGCGACGCGTGACCGAGAGCATGCGGTTGATGCTCACCGACGTGCCGATAACCGAGAACGTGTCGCGGGTGAAGTAGATGTTGGGAATGGGGTCGACGAG
>CAMZCV010000257.1 GCA_947305035.1 uncultured Coriobacteriales bacterium
GGTCGTCGTGGCGGTAGCCGATGTTGATGCGCGCCGCGCGGCCCACCTGCTCGGACACGTAGCCCATGCCGGTGAGCGCACCCGCCGAGACCCCGACGGTGCACGAGAAGTTGATGCCGAGCAGCATGAGCGTGTCGACGACACCCTGCGTGTAAAGTCCGCGGAACGCTCCGCCCTCCAAGACGAGGCAGCCGTGCACGAGGCCGGGCGTGGCCTTGCCGGTGGGGATGCTGTCGAACTGCGAGTACGGTGCGTGCGCCATATGAGGCCTCCTGTTGCCGGATTCCACGCATCATTATACGGAACACGCGCTGCAGAGAAGATCTGGCAGGCCGTAGCCTGCCAGATCGAAATGATGCCCTGTTTTGTCAGACGGCCCATGCGTCATTACTTGGGCGGCGCTGCTAGCTGCGAATCGCCACCACGCGCACGGGTGATGCGGGCATCTCCTCCATGGGCAGTGCAAGGATGAACACGGTCACGCGCTCGTCCACGATCTGCTTGAGGTTGGCAAGGCTCTCGACGATGGCGACGCCCTGGTCGAAGCAGGCATGCTGCGCCGGTTCGCCCGTCGCCTCCGTGCGCACGGTCGAGGGGAACTTCCCGAGCCCGCCGAGATACTCGATGCTCGGTCCGTCCGTGCCGATGGCCTTGATACCCTGGTCGAGCAGCCACTCCAGCGCTGCGGGCTCGAAGGGGATCCAGTCGCGCCAGCGCGGCGTGCGGTAGTTCTCGTCCATGCCGGTGTAGACGAAGACGATGTCACCCGGCTCGATCTTTCCCTCCGCCTTCTTCACGTCTGCGAGCTTGATCTCCTCGCCAGGGTGCTTGCCCGAGCAGTCGATGGTGTAGCACTCACCTATCAGGCGCTCGGTGGGATAGCGCATGGTGTCCGTTCCGCGGATGTCGCAGGTATAGGGCACCTTCACATGCGTGCCCGCCTTGCCGGCGATATAGGCTATGCCCTCGATATACCACGCCTTCTCGTCGAAGGGGGCGTCGAAGGGATCGAAGCGCTCGTCGCGCGGGCCAGTGCGCGACGTGGGGTCGAGCTTCGCCTCGTACTCGTAGTTGTCGCGGCGTCTGAGCAGGCGATGGCTCAGATCCACGATCTGGTCTCTCGTTGGTTTCATCGCGTCTCACATCCTTCGCATCGCGGCAGCAGCCTACACGTCCTTGAGGGCGACGATGCGGCAGGGCGAGGCGTCCATGCCCTGCATAGGAAGCGCGAGGATGAATACGGTGGTGCGGATGCCCTCGATGGCACCGAGGTTGGTCGCGCTCTCCACGATGGCGGTGTAGTTGGTCATGCACTTCACGTGGATAGGCTCGCCGAAGAGCTCGTGCATGCGGCCGTCCTCATCATAGCCATCGGAAAGCTCCACGCCCGATGCGTCGGTGCCGATGATCTTGGGATGGTACTGCAGCAGCCACTCGAGCGCTTCCATGGAGAGCGGCGGGTAGGGCTGCCAGTTCTCGGAGCGGAAGTACTTGTCGTAACCGGTGTGGAGGAAGACGATGTCCTCGTCCTCGATGAGGCCCTCGACCTTCTTGACGTCCTCGAGGGTGATCTCCTCGCCGGGCTCCTTGCCCTCGCAGGGCACCACGACGCACTCGCCGATCATGTGGTAGACGTCGTACTTCATGCAGTCATCGCCATCGATGAGGTGATGGTACGGCACCTCGACGTGGGTGCCGGCATGGGCGGCGAGCGTGGCGACGCCCTCGATGTACCAGTTGTCGGGCCACAGGCGGCTCTCCTCGCCCAGTTTGACCTCGAACGGGAAGTTCTCGCGCCCGCGCAGCAGCGGATGGCTCAGCTCGACGATCTGCTCCCTCTTGATCTTCAACGTGGATCACTCCTCTCGAAACGACCGGTCCTCTGGGAAAAGTGTAGGGGTGTTCAGGGGAGTTGCCTGGACGATCACGACATCAGGGACTCCAATCGGTATGGAAATAACGACAACTGGTCTATACGCTCCGCTCATCCTCCGCCGTCCTTCACGTGCCGCGCCGAGAAGCCGGCAAGCGATACGATTGAATCAGGAACATCGTTCGAGGGAGAACCGCCATGCGCTACATAGCTGCCATCGATCAGTCGACCACCGGGACGAAGGCGATGCTCTTCGACGAGAACGCGCAGCCCGTGCAGCGCGCCTATCTCACGCATCACCAGTACTATCCCCAGCCGGGCTGGGTGGAGCAGGACGCGAGCGAGATCTTCGCCCAGACCCGCGAGGTTCTGGGAGAGGTGCTCGGGACGGTGGATGCGGCCGATGTGGTTGCGCTCGCCATCACCGTGCAGACCGGTGCGTTCGTGGTGTGGGATGCCGCAACCGGGGAGCCCGTGCATCGCATCATCGGATGGCAGTGCATGCGCGGCGCGGATTTCTGCAACCGCCTCACCGAGGAGCAGGCCGCGCTCGTGCTCGAGCGTTCGGGCACCATCCCCTCGCCCTACCTGCCCGCCGCCAAGCTCGCGTGGATGTTCGAGAACATCGAGGGCCTGCATGAGCGGGCCGAGAAGGGCGAGGTGCTGTTCGGCTCCATCGAGACCTGGCTCGTCTGGAAGCTCACGGGCGGCAGCACCTTTGCGAGCGATTACTGCAACGCCTCGATCACGCAGCTCTTCTGCCAGGAGACGCTCGATTGGGACGACGACCTGCTGCAGCTGTTCGGCGTTCCGCGCGCCATGCTGCCTGAGCTCTACAACGCAGACGCGGACTTCGGTACCGTAGACGTTCCGGGGCTGCCGCCGCTGCCCATCACGGGCGTCATCGGCGACTCCGCAGCCGCGCTCTTCGGCCAGCGCTGCTTCACGAAGGGCGACGTCAAGATCACCTATGGCACGGGATCCTCCATCCTCATGAATGTGGGAAGCGCTGCGATTCCGCCCGCCCCCGGCACCACCACATCGGTGGGATGGCGCATGGGAAACGATGAGGTCACCTACGTGTGGGAGGGCACGGCCAACTACACCGGCGCCGCCGTGGCGTGGCTGGTCAACGACCTCGAGCTCATCCCTTCGGCTGCAGCGTCCGAGGAGATTGCTGCGCAGGTGGACGACGCGGGCG
>CAMZCV010000258.1 GCA_947305035.1 uncultured Coriobacteriales bacterium
CTTGACCTGCACGTTCTCATGTGCAGCAAGCCATCTGAAGAGCATCTCCACGTTTACGTAATAGCCATGCACGTTGTGCAGGTGGACGACATCGGGATCTATCTCGTCGAGCTTTTGCAGGAGGAGTTTGGTCGCTGCCTTCGAATGAAACCCTGCCCGTCCGTCCACCCGCGTCTGCAGCACGTCGAGGTAGAAGCCCGCCTTGCTGCCGAAATTGAACTCGTGATCGTTCTCTGCAGCACGTCCACGGCCCCACATCATCCAGCACTCGTCGCCCGCAGCGCGGCGTTCCTCGGTCACCTGGCGCATGACCGCTCCCGTCGAGCCATACGGCACGCTGTTGATAGAGACATAGCGCATGGGCTAACCTTTCCGCCACACCATGCGGTCCACGATGCCCGTGTAGCTCTGGATGATCTTGACGACCTTCGACGAGACGTTCTCGTCCAAATAGTCCGGCACGGGAGCGCCATGCTCGCCCTCTGCCTCCAGGGAGACGACGAGGTCGATCGCCTGAAGCAGGCCCTTTTCATCGATGCCCGCGAGGATGAAGCAGCCCTTCTCGAGCGCTTCGGGGCGCTCGGTGGATGTGCGGATACACACTGCGGGGAACGGATGCCCCGCATTTGCGTAGAAGTGTGCCTCCTCCGGCAGCGTTCCCGAGTCGCTCACCACGCAGAAGGCGTTCATCTGCAGGCAGTTGTAGTCGTGGAAGCCCAGCGGCTCATGCCTCACCACACGCCCGTCCAGAATAAAGCCGCTCTCGTCGAGATGTTTGGCCGAACGCGGATGGCAGCTGTACAGAACAGGCATGTCGTACTTCTCGGCCATCGCATTGACGGCGGAGAAGAGGCTCGTGAAGCTCGCATCGTCATCGATGTTCTCCTCGCGATGCGCGGAGAGCAGAATATAGCGGCCCTTCTCGAGTCCGAGGCGGGAAAGGATATCGCTCGCCATGATCGAATCGAGATTGGCGCGCAGCACCTCCGCCATGGGGCTTCCCGTCACGAAGGTTCGCTACTTGGGAAGTCCGCAGTCAGCCAGGTAGCGGCGTGCGTGCTCGCTGTAGGCGAGGTTGACGTCGGAGATGATGTCCACGATGCGGCGGTTGGTCTCCTCAGGCAGCCGCTCGTCCTTGCAGCGGTTGCCCGCCTCCATATGGAAGATGGGGATATGCAGGCGCTTCGCCCCGATAGCGCACAGGCAGCTGTTGGTGTCGCCCAGCACCAGCACGGCATCGGGTTGCGTCTGCGCCATGAGATCGTAGGTTGAGGAGATGATGCTCCCCATGGTCTGCCCGAGGCTCTCCCCCACCGCATCGAGGCAGATGTCCGGTGCTCCAAGCCCGAGGTCGCGGAAGAACACGCCGTTCAGGCTGTAGTCCCAGTTCTGCCCCGTATGGACGAGCAGGGTGTCGAAATGCGCGCGGCACTTCTTGATGACCTCGGAAAGGCGGATGATCTCGGGCCTCGTACCCACGACGATCATGAGCTTGATGCGGCCGTCGTCCTTGAATGCGACGTCAAAGGGCATCCCTATACCTCCTCATAGTAGGTGTCGGGCATTTCGGGATCGAAGCACTCGTTGGCCCAGATGAGGACCACAAGATCATGCTCGTCGGAAAGGTTGGCGATGCTGTGGGTGCATCCCGGAGCCATCTCCACGACGGTTGGCTCGTCGCCCGTGACACGGTATTCGTCAATGGGAAACGGATCGCCCGCGGCGTCGGATCCGATGCGCCTGAGCCGAATGAGCGCCTCGCCGCTCACCACGAGGAACTTCTCCCACTTGGAGCGGTGCCAGTGGTTGCCCTTGATTGCACCCGGCTTCACGATATTGACGGAGACCTGTCCGCTGCATGGGGTCCGCAGCACCTCGGTGAAGCTTCCGCGCTCGTCGGCGTTCGCGCGCAGGGCATATGAGAGGGAACCCGGCTCCGCATAGCTCAGGAACGTGCTGTAGAGCTTCTTCTGGAAGGATCCGGGGGTGCAGTCGGGAACGTAGAGTCCTCCGCGGGCGCTGCGGAACGATTCGAGCATGCTGGCAACCTCGCCAAGCGATACATGATCGATAGGACCGGCAACGCAGAACGCGCCCACGCGATGCTCCTCGCCCAAAAGGGCAGTTAGCAGCTCTTCCACAAGGTCGTCGATATAGAGCAGGTCAAGCTCGACAGTCGGATCGTTCACCGTGTAGGGGCGTCCGTTGGCGATGGAATCGCAGAACGTTGCCACGGCGCTGTTGTAGTTGGGACGACACCACTTTCCGTAGAGGTTGGGCAGACGGTAGATGAGCGTCTTGGCACCGGCTCGGGCACCGTACGCACGGAGCAGCTCTTCTGCCTCGAGCTTGCTCTTTCCGCATGCGCTTCCCGCAAATCGACCTTCGAG
The DNA here is from genome assembly GCA_947305035.1 of uncultured Coriobacteriales bacterium. Classification (GTDB taxonomy): domain Bacteria; phylum Actinomycetota; class Coriobacteriia; order Coriobacteriales; family Atopobiaceae; genus RUG721. The sequence continues at coordinate 2,391 of CAMZCV010000258.1, forward strand.
CGTTGCCTGAACGGAGCTCGCGAGCATGACGGGGCAGCGGTTCCCAGCCTTCTCAAGACATGAGAGAACGAGAGAAAGGCCCTCGACGTTGCCTGAAAACTGCTCCTCGCCCTTCGGGCGGTTGACACCCGCCAGATGGAACACGAAATCGCAGTCGGCGCAGTGCGAGGAAAGCTCCTCTAGGGTGTTGTCGAGATCGAAGGCGCAGACTTCGAGCGGCAGCAGCTTCTGGAAGCGCGGCCGCCTGTCCTTGCCATCGCGCAGCGCGGCAAGCGCGGCGCAGAGGTTGCGCCCCGCAAAGCCCTTCGCACCTGTCACGAGCACCTTCACTGGATAGCCTCATTCTCCCGGCCCTCGAGCGCGAGCTGCACGTATTCCGCGGTCTTGAGCTTCTCGATGGTTCCCGCAACATCGAGGCGTGTGGTGTTGTCGCTGGTATAGCTCTCATCTGCCATGGTGCGGACCTCGCCCTCGATGAAGAACTTATCGTAGTTGAGGTCGCGCGAATCGGCATGCACGCGGAAGTAGTTGCCCATGTCCTCGGCGCGGAGCGCCTCCTCGCGGGTCATGAGCGTCTCGTAGAGCTTCTCGCCATGGCGGGTGCCGATGATTTGCACCCCCGTGCGTCCGAAGAGCTCCTGCACCGCCTCCGCGAGATCCCCGATGGTCGAGGCGG
>CAMZCV010000259.1 GCA_947305035.1 uncultured Coriobacteriales bacterium
CGAGGATGACGTCGCCCTCGCGCACAAGATCCGGGCCGATCATCTTGGGCCGGTCGACGACACCCACCACAAAGCCGGCGAGGTCGTAGTCGTCAACCGCCATGACGCCGGGATGCTCGGCCATCTCGCCGCCCACCAGTGCGCATCCGCTCATGCGGCAGCCCTCGGCGATGCCCTCCACGATGGGGGCCACGGTCTCGGCCTTGAGCTTGCCGATTGCCACGTAATCGAGGAAGAAGAGCGGCTCAGCACCCACGACCACCACGTCGTCGACGCACATGGCCACGAGATCCTGCCCCACGGTGTTGTTGCGGTTGAGCAGCTGCGCGATGGCGAGCTTGGTGCCCACGCCGTCGGTGCCCGACACGAGCACGGGCTCCTCCATATCCTTGAGCGCTGCAGCCGAGAAGCACGAGCCGAAGCCGCCCAGCCCGCCGATGACCTCGGGACGGTTGGTGCTGGCAACAGCCGCCTTGATAGCGTCCACCGCGCGGGCGCCTTCGGCGGTGTCGACGCCGGCGTCCTCGTAGGTAACGTGCTTGGGGGTGGTCTCCTGGGCCATGGGCCTCTCCTCTACTCCGATTCGGGCAGTTCGCTCTTGGGTACGCAGATGACGATGGTGCGGCCGTCGCCGCCGAGCTCGTCAAGGTAGTTGCAGGTGACGAGCGTGAAGACGTGGTCGCAGTTGCTGATGACCTGGTCGGCGTCGGCGCGGTAGGTCACGGCCTTGTTGAGAATCTCTCCAAGGTAGTTGCGGAAATCCTCGACGCCGTCGAACGTGAAGCGGCGGACGGTGGTGTCGTATGGGTCGGCGTAGTAGCACATGAGGGGCACGAGCTCGTAGTCCTGCTCCTCGGTAACGTACCAAACCATCTGAATGCTGTCGAAGAACGCCTGGTTGTCCATGTCGGCGATGGCCTTGAACATGGCGCCGTTGCGCAGGTGGTGCCCATACACGATGGACTGGTTATCGATCATGCCCGGTGCGTTGTTCTCGTAGTCGAGGAAGATCTCGCCGCCCAGCGCGTACTCGCCGTCGGCGCTGGTGTGCAGGTACTCGTCATTGTCGACGCCCTGGTAGACGGGGAAGTTGACGGGTGTGCCGGGAATCTGTATCCAGCCCACGATGTCGCTGTTGTCGGCGCGGAGCTTGCCCCAGTTGACGCGCGGTGCGGTATCGGGATCCTCGGAGACGACCGCGTAGGACTGCTTCTTCTGCACCTCGACGTCCTGCTGGTGGTAGGCCCACTGCGCCTTGAGCCACATGTAGCCCGCGACGAGCAGCAGGATGACGCCAACCACGAAGAGCACCGTCGAGATGGCGCGCGCAGCCTTCTTGCCCTTGCCGAGGCCTCCCCTGCGGTATCCATGGATGTCGTACGGGTCGGTTTCGGCAAAATGCGCGCTCTTCTTGGTGTTGCGCTTGTACTTCTTGCGCGCGTTGCGCCTGGTGTCTGCCTCGCCGACCACAGCGATGTAGCCTGTGGAGGCCTTCTCGCGCGACAGCGACGCATTCGCGCCGCTCACCGGACGCGTTGCCCGCGGCGAGCCATGCTCGTCGGCTGCGGACGTGCGGACCGAGGGGGATGCGGGAACGTCGACGGCATCGAGGCCGTCATCGCCATCCTCGATATAGGGAACGTCTTTGAAGTGCCTGGCCATGGGTGTTCCTTTCCAGCTGCGATTGCCACGCATGCTATGCGTTGGCCATGTCCTCCTTCATTGCCACGATCTTCTCGCGGTACTCGGGCATCGTTGCGCCGAGGATCTGGGTGGCGTAGATGGCCGCGTTCTTGGCTCCGCCGATGGCGACGCAGGCCACGGGCACGCCGGAGGGCATCTGCACCATCGAGAGGAGCGAGTCCATGCCGCCGAGGTCGGACGTCTTCATGGGGACGCCCACCACGGGCAGCGGCGTGAACGCGGCGACGACGCCGCCGAGATGGGCGGCCTTGCCCGCGGCGGCGATGATGACCTTGATGCCGCGGTCCGCTGCGCTGGAGGCCCACTCGTGGACCTTCTCGGGCGCACGGTGCGCCGACGCGATGACGAGCTCGTAGGGCACGCCGAACGCATCGAGCTGCTCGGTGCATGCCTCCATGGCGGGCATGTCGGACTTCGAACCCATGATGATGCCGACCAGCGGCGTCGCTTCGCTCGACATGAGGCCTCCTTCTCGCGCGCGTACCATATTAGTATAGCGGCACGGAGGTGGCGGCGTCGGCGAAGTGCGTGCGACCACGGTACGAGCAGCAAATGCACGGGGCGGGACAGCCGCACTGGATCGGTCCGCCGCGCACAGTCCCCAAATGGCTGTACTCCTCGTTTCGCGACGAGAGAATTCCGAGATCAACCGCCCAAACGCCACAGCGAGGTGCCATCGGGAAGACGACCATCAGACAAACGTTACCATTTGTCAAGGTTTAACAGCACGTAGAACGCAGAAAATTAAGGGTTTTCGGGTTGCAGAAGCCATGAAAACTATGTAAGAGGCGGAGATCCGCCTCTTTTTACTGTTCAAGCCGGGTCAATCGGGGTCCGGATCCGCTTCCTTCTTCACAAGGCGCTTGACCTTATCCTCCAAAGTTTCTTTGGAAGTCTCGCTGAAGTGGAGGCCGACAACGAAGGTCGTATTGCCGGACCGCATGGTGAAACCGGAGAATACCGTTTCAGTGACCGGCGCCACCTTCCTGGTCTCATTACTCAAAGTCTCCATCTAAATCCTCCACCGGAATGATACGGAAGGGATCCAGGTCTTCCGGATCTGTATCCTCATCCTCGTCCTCATCGTCAGCATCCAGGCCGCCGTCATCGTCCCAGAGGAAACGTTCGCTCTCAAAGAGGTTTCCGATTTCCCACCTGGCCATCTTGCAGAGTGCGGTCCAGCTGAAATCGTCCATGGCCGCGATCCGTTCCTTCAGGATGAAAGCCCTGTCTCTGAGATCCTTGTCAGGGAACAGGGTGCAGGCCTGTCTCAGCCTCTCCATGGTGTCCCGGCGGTCCGGAGTGCCGAACAGGCAGGCCAGGAGCGCGTCGTTGAAGATGAATCCG
>CAMZCV010000260.1 GCA_947305035.1 uncultured Coriobacteriales bacterium
AGCCTATGCATAGTCGTCCACCCTACCTGCGAGAATCTCGTCGTCGGTCATGCGCGCGAAGGCCTCGTTCTGAGGAGGAAGGCTGTCAAACCAATCCATAAACGAGTTGAAGACAGCACGTTTCTCAGCTTGCTCATCAGCAGTAGCGGGCGGAACAGGGATCTGTCCTGTTGAGACAATCGTCTGCCATACATCGTTGATCACGCCGTTCACCGTAGACCCAGACGCGCGGATGATGGCGTCGGCACGCGCCTTGACGTCCTCATCCACGCGACCCGAGATGACAACTGTTGGCATACACCCTCCTTCGTGTAAGTGTTGTATACAGTATACATCATGCTGCCAGTTCTGGAGGATGCTGCCCAACACTTTTGACAGAAAGAAAACGCCCCTCGCAGGAGGGGCGTCTGGAAAAGTATGAAATGCCGAGCAGCTTACGCGAGGACGGCGAGCACCTCGTCGCGAGAAGGCATGGCGGGGATGGCACCGCGCTTGCGGACGCAGAGAGAAGCAACGGCATTGCCGAAGCGGGCAAAGCCGGCGGCGTCATCGAGACGCACGTCAGCGGGAGCAAGGCCGCTCTCGAGGAAGGCGCAGAGGAAGCCGCCCCAGAAGGAGTCGCCGGCACCGGTGGTGTCGACCGCGTCGACGCGGAAGCTCGGCACGATGCGCGCGCCATCCTTGGCGGCCACGTAGGCGCCGTCGGCATCGAGCGTAACGCACACGACGGAAGCACCGCCGGCAAGGATCTTCTCGGCGGCAATCTTGGGATCGGTCTCGCCAGTCATGAGCACGCACTCTTCGGCGCTGATCTTGACCAGGTCCATGTAGGGAAGGATGGAGCGCATCTGCTCGGAAGCAACCTCGGCGCTCTGCCAGAGGCTTGCACGGTAGTTGGGGTCGTAGGACATGACGCAACCCGCTGCCTTGGCGCACTCGAGCGCCTCGAGCGTTGCGGAGCGGGCGGGCTCATCGGTGAGGGAAAGCGAGCCAACATGGAACACGCGGGAGCCCTCGATAAGGTCGCGGCGCAGATCCGCGGGAGCAAGCTGGGTGTCGGCACCGGGCTTGCGGGCAAACGAGAAGGAACGGTCGCCGTTCTCATCGAGGGCGACGAATGCCAGAGTGGTGAAGAAGTTGGGATCGCTCATAAGGCCGGAGCAGTCGATACCCGCAGCCTCGAGGGTCTCGCGCAGGAACACGCCGTGCATGTCCTCGCCCACCTTGCCGATAAAGGCGACGTCATGGCCGAGGCGCTTGAGTGCGACGAGCACGTTGGCAGGAGCGCCACCGGGGTTGCGCTCGAAAAGCTTCTGTCCATTTGCGGAAATACCTGCGTCGGTGAAATCGATAAGAACCTCGCCAAGAGCGGTTACTGCCGGCATGTTTTCCCCTTTCGAATATAAGTTGTACTTTTTTTGCGCATACCACACCACTGTCAATTATCAGTCTAGAGGACTGTAGGATATTCCTGTTCTATTTCAACACATATTTTACATATGCACACTTGGCAGGATGAAAATGCACTTGTCAAGCAGGTCGTATGTTAGAATTGCCCTTGAAGAAATGAGGAAGAATGGGCGGCAGAGTTACGATTCAGGATATCGCAGACGAGCTGGGACTATCGAGGAACACCGTGTCGAAGGCACTGAACGACTCCGAAGGCATTGCGGAGGCAACACGCAAACGCATCATCGAGAAGGCAATCGAGATGGGCTATCGCCAATTTGCGTTTACCAACCTCTCGAAGGAGTATCTCGCATCACGAGGGCTCCAGCCCTCCGTTGCTGCCGCCGGCGATAAGACCGAGATTGCCTTTTTCTCAACCGCCTTCATCAGCACCCAGCATTTTGCATCGCTCATGCTCGACGCTTTCCAGCGCGAGATCTCCCGTCTGGGTTACACCCTCAACGCGCATCGCATCACTCCCGACGATTTGGAAAACCTCATCCTCCCCATGACCTTCGATAAGAGCAGGGTCGCCGGCATCATCTGCGTAGAGGTCTTCGACCATCCCTATGCCGAGATGCTCTGCGACCTCGGAATTCCCACGCTCTTCGTCGATTCCCCCGCCAGGATGCATGGCGAGGTTCTCAGGAGCGATGAGCTGCTCATGGATAATTGCACGCAGTCCGCCCGTCTTATCAACGAGATGATCGATGCAGGCGTCACCGAGATCGGCTTCGTGGGCAACTGGAAGCATTGCCAGTCGTTCTTGGAGCGTTACGCCATCTTCAGATCGGTGATGGGCCTTGCCGATCTTCCCGTCAATAAGAAGTGGACTATCCGCGAGAACTATGCGGACGGCATGAAGGCAAAGATCGCCAAGCTCGACAAGCTGCCCAAGCTGTTCTTCTGCGCCAACGACTTTGTGGCGCTCGAGCTTTTCCAGGCGCTCAGGGAGCTTGGGTACGACGTGCCCCGCGATGTAGCGGTTGCAGGGTTCGATGACGCTGCGGAGTCACGCCGTTGCGTCCCCGCACTCACCACCATCCACATCCATACGCAGATCATGGCGTTCACCGCAGTCAGCCTGCTCTGTTCGAGGATCAAGGAGCCTTGGCTCGATTTCCGCAGGGTCTACACCCAGACCGACCTCATCTACCGCGATTCAACCTCAACCCTGATTCCCATCGATAGGCAGGAAGAATGAGCATCTTCTCTTACGAAAGCAAGTTTTCCCGGATAATGCAGCATTTGGCAGAGAGCTGCATGCTCAACCTGATGTGGTTCATCTGCTCGATCCCCATCTTCACCATCGGAGCTGCCACAACCGCCCTCTACACCGTCACCATAGCCATCGCGGAGAATCGCGAGGGCGACATTATCCAACAGTTCGTCAGAGCTTTCAAAAGCAACTTCAAGCAGGCTACCGTGCTTTGGCTCATCCTGCTCGCCCTCGGGGTGTTCCTGGGCACCGACATCTACATCCTCTGGCACCTGCGCACCACAACACAAGCGGCGCTTGCCATCTTCTGGACCATCCTGCTTGCAATCCTGTTTGCCGCCTGCATCGTCTACGCCATCGAGATCACCTTCGTCTTCCC
>CAMZCV010000261.1 GCA_947305035.1 uncultured Coriobacteriales bacterium
TCAGTCCTTCTTGGGAATCGACCGCGTCGTAGCATTCTCCGTTGGAATCTCGGCGAGCTCCGCCATGATCGCAGGCGTGTCGATGCCCTGCGGGCACTGGGAGACGCACAGCCCGCAACCGATGCAGTCCTCGGGGTGGCCGCCTTCCATGCTGGCAATCATCGCGCGGGACGTCTGCGAACCCATCTTGATCTTGTTGTACAGACGCAGCACCTCGGGGATGTCGATGCCCGCGGGGCAGGTCTCGGTGCAATAGCGGCATGCGGTGCACGTCACCACGAGCTCATCGTGGAACGCATCGCGCGCTGCCTCGAGAAGGGCGAGGTCGTCGGCGGAGAGCGTCTCCTCTGCCGAGAAGGTCGCCACGTTATCGAGCACCTGCTCGACGGTGGTCATGCCCGAGAGCACGGTCTGAACCTGCGGAAGCGTGCGCACCCAGCGCATCGCCCAGCTGGCGATCGACCACTCGGGATGCGCTTCCTTGAGCATGTCGTTCGCACGCGGGGTGAGCGAGGCGAGGCGTCCGCCGCGCACGGGCTCCATCACGATGATGGGAAGGCCCGCCTCCGCGATGATGTCATGCTCCTCGTGCGTGGTTGAGAACTGCCAGTCAAGGTAGTTGAGCTGGATCTGCACGAATTCCCAGTCACCGGCCTCGAGGAAGCGGCGCAGCACAGGCGGGGTAGCGTGACTCGAGAAGCCCAGATGCTTGATGCGGCCCTTCTCGCGCTGCTCCATGAAGTAGTCGATGCAGCCGCAGGAAAGGTAGTTGTCGATGGAGTTGTCCATCACCGCATGTATGAGATAGAAGTCGATGTAGTCGGTCTGGAGACGCTCGAGCTGCGTTTCGAACACGTAGCGGTAGTCGGGATTCGCTCGGAAGTTGAATTTGGTCGCAAGGCTGAAGCTCTCGCGGGGATGGCGCGCTACGAGCGCCTTGCCCACGAACCCCTCGGAAGTTCCCTCGTGATAGGGCCATGCCGTGTCGTAGTAGGTGATGCCATTGTCGTAGGCGCAATCGATGACCTGCTCGGCTGCATCGTAGTCGATGGGCGCGCCGTCCTTGCCGTCGATGCGCGGAAGGCGCATGGTGCCCATGCCGAGGCGTGAGATCTGCTTACCTGCGAATTCGCGGTACTCCATTTCGCTCCCCTTTCCTTGGTCTATGCCATCGATTCTAGCGTTTTCCAGCTGCCAACCCCCGCTTTCGCACGCTATAGCGGACACGAAAACCCGCCAGCGTATCAGCTCGTCGGCCATGCGTCATCCGGATCGGTTTTCTCTTGCATAAACGCAACTCAATATGCGGTATTCATCGATGGAACTTGTTCAAAAGAGCCTCTGCACGCGTCTCGTGATACGTCAGCGGGTTTTCGTGTCCCACTCTGCCTTCTAAGAACACCATGCAGGCTTTATTTACGCTCGATCTCGTCCTTGTACTCGTCTTTGAGGTTCATATCGGCATCGAAGGGACTGTCCTCGCCGAAGATGTTCTCCACGTTGAAGGGCTGCATCGGGTTAACCGCCTTGGCAGGGCCGCCGAACGCGCGGGGACCGAAACCCAGAACCGCTGCAAAAACGGGTTCTGCCAACAGCAGCGCCGCGGCAGCGGGAAGATCCATCCCAAAGGCGGCAACCATCCTGAAGCAGTAGTAGGCGTAGAAGAACACCGCAAGCGCCGAAGTTGCAGACTGAGCCTGGACGATCAGGAAACCAGCCGCAAGCGATACGGCGTAGCCCGCAAAAAGCAGGATTCCCGCACCGCTCGCCATGAACGCCATGTAGATGTTGAGCACGGGGATGAACGCCTTTGCCGGGTTCTCCCCCATTTTCTTGAACATACCCGCATATCCCAGCGAGCAGAGCAGATAGATCGCGGCAGCCGCTATCCAAGAGCCGGGAGTACCCAAAACCTCCGACAGAACGAATCCCGGTGTGAGCAGGCGCAGGATAAGCAGCAGGTACATGGCGCTATCCCATGAAGCCCGACGAGAACGCGGCGAGCACGGCACCCGCGGCAACCGCGAGCACGAGCCCGGCGACAACCATCGCTACCTTCTTGATGCGGCGTGCGAGGCGCGCAGAGGAAGCACGCTGGTAGCGGCCGAGCGAATAGTCGTCGCGCGAGAAGGGCCGGTATTCGGGGGTCTTCTCCGTGCCGCGGCGCAGCGTCGAATGATCGAGGCGGGCGAGCTGGGGCTTGCGTGCGATGATGGCGCGGTCGATCGGACCATAGGAATTCAGAACGCTCACGATTGGCTCCCGTTGTTTCATTTACCGTTCGTTTGAGGTGCACGTGCAATCGATGACGCCATTGTAGCGCAGAACTGCGTTGGAAAGCCCTGTTATCCGAGGGTGATTCCGCCCAACCAGCCCCAACGCGGCGTCGAGGTGACGCCGAACTGGGAGATCCACGAGTCGAGGCTCTGCGTGGTGACCCAACCGCTCACGCAGTGGCGCACAAGGCCATTGCCGATGTATATGCCCACGTGGCCGTAGAGGATGGCTGCGTATGAGTAGGGCTCGGTGGGAACGGCGATGATCATACCTGTCTGAATCTCGGAAAGGTCGGACGACCAGCAATACGACCAGTACATGTCGCAGGCATTGCCGTAGATGGTGCCCACTCCGGCATTTGCGAAGACGTTCGACACCCATGCGGCGCAATAGCCCGCACCCGTGGAAGGCGTCCACGCGGCAGCGTCGACGACGGCCATCTGGGAGTAGCTCCCGCCGGACTCGTAGACGATGGCGCCGTATACGCCGCCCCCATCGTCGCTCGATGCTGCGGCAGCCTTACGCTGACGCTCGAGCTCCTCGGCGCGTTCCAGAGCCTCGATGATCTCGGCATCACGCTGCGCCATGAGCTCGGAGACCTGCTCGTCGAGCTCGTTCAGCAGCTCCTGGACCTCGGCCTGCTTGGCGCGGATCTGCTCGAGCTCCTGCTCTTCCTGTGCCTTGAGCTGCTCGAGTTGCGCCTCGTACGCCTCAAGCTCGCTCTTCTTCTCCTCGAGCTTGCGCTTCTCCTCCTCAAGGGCGGC
>CAMZCV010000262.1 GCA_947305035.1 uncultured Coriobacteriales bacterium
CGAGATGCGCGCGTTGAGCTCGAGCGCGTGGTCGACATGCATGTCGTAGGCCGCGTAATCCCTCGGGTCGCGCCCATCCGGCTCGGTCTTCAGGAACGCGGTCATGATCTTGGCCGTCGCCCTAGTCCACAGTGGGACCTTCACGGCAGCAGGATTGAAATCGGGATCTTCGAAGAGGTCGTATGCTGTGGTGCCGTTCAGCGGCGAGGCCAGCGCCGCGATGGTGTGGATGCGCTCGGCCATGCCGCCGACGAAGAGCGGCGAGAGCTCAGCCGGATCCGTCGCCGTGCACTCCGCCTCATCGCCGTTGGCGAGAAGCTCCGAGAAGAGCCGCGCCGTCGCGCCGCCGAAGGAGTGGCCGACCAGCACGAGGCGCGTGTCGTCGTCCCACGAGGGGATCAGCGGGTCGCTCGAGAAGTCGCGGCCGAAGCGCTCGTGTCCGTACTCCGCGGCGTGCGCGGCGCCGTAGTCGACGCGCGTACCGGCGATCTGGGCATAGAGCTCGCAGGCGCGGTCCCATGCGCTTCCCATCGGGGAGACGGACGCGGCATAGCACGCGTAGCCCTGCTCGCGGAGATGGGCCATGAGGTCGCCGCCGCTCATCCCCCAGTACGGCCTGCGTGCGTACTCCTTGTCGTAGCGCCCCCACCCGGCGAGGCCGTGGACGAAGACATAGGTCAGGTTGCTCATGGTGCTGCTCCCCCGCTCATCGATCTGACAACGCATTCAAGCATACGCGAAAAGCACCGCCATGGGAAAGGACACCCTGTCCGGAGCCTCCTCCCGTTGTTTCCCGTCCTTTTGGGGATGTTGCGTCAGACTTCCCGCCAGGGGTACCTGGCTGCGGATACACCCCGCAACCAAACATAACCAGAAACAGCAAAATCTGCCAAGCGCGGTTGGTGGAGGCACGCGCAACCAAACAGTACGGTATTCATATAAATCAAACTCTTCTGAGGAGAGGACATGGAAATCGTTACCATCAACAACCTGACCAAGACGTATCCCGGGTTCACGCTCGACGCGGTATCGTTCTCGCTCACCGCTGGAAGGATTGCCGGCTTCATCGGCAGGAACGGCGCAGGCAAGACGACCACCATCAAGTCGATGCTGAATCTCATCCATCCCGACAGCGGGCAGATCAGCTACTTCGGGATGCCGCTCGCGGGCAACGAGGCGCAGATCAAGAAGCGCATCGGCTACTCCACAGGCACCATCAGCTGGTACCCGCGCAAGAGGATCCGCGCCATCAAGGACGTCACGAGCCGCTTCTACGACTCCTGGGACGACGCAACCTATGAGCGCTACCTGCGCCTCTTCGCGCTCGATGAGAGCAAGACGCCGCTCGAGCTCTCCGAGGGCATGAAGGTGAAATGCAACCTCCTCTTCGCGCTCTCCCACGGCGCCGAGGCCCTCATCCTCGACGAGCCCACAAGCGGTCTCGACCCGTTCTCCCGCGACGAGCTGCTGGAGCTCTTCGAGCAGATCAGGGATACGGGCGTTGCCCTCTTCTTCTCCACGCACATCATCACCGACATCGAGAAGTGCGCGGACGACATCATCTACATCTCGAAGGGAAGGATCGTGGCGGCCATGCCCAAGGAAGAGTTCGCAACACGTTATCAGGAACCGGGAGAGACGCTCGAAGATGCGTTCCTCCGCCTGGAAAGGGGTGAGCGCGATGCGTAACCTGCTGATCAAGGAGCTGAGGCTCTCCGCATCGGTGCTCTCCTACATCTTCATCGTGTTCGGCACGATGTTCCTCATTCCCGGATACCCCATCCTGTGCGGCACATTCTTCTCGTGCCTCGGCATCTTCCAGAGCTTCCAGAACGCCCGCGAGGCGAACGACCTGGTGTTCTCGGCGCTCCTTCCCGTCTCCAAGCAGGACGTGGCACGGGGCAAGGTGTTCTTCGCATGCATCATCGAGCTCTGCACGCTCGCGCTGATGGCGATCGTGACGGTCGTCCGCATGACGGTGCTCGCGGATGCACCGGTCTATCGCGGCAACGCGCTCATGAATGCGAACCCGTTCGCGCTCGGCGTGGCGTTCCTGCTGTTCGGCCTGTTCAACCTCATCTTCATCGCAGGCTTCTTCAAGACGTCGTACAAGTTCGCGAAGCCCTTCGTAACCTACATCATCGTCGTGTTCCTGGTAATCGGCATCGCCGAGACCCTGCACCACATCCCCGGCTTGGACGCACTGAACGCCTTCGGCTTCTCCCATCTGCCCTTGCAGCTGGGCCTGCTCGCTGCGGGGGTAGTATGCTATATCGCACTGACGGGGCTTGCGCTCAAGAGCTCCGCGGCCAGCTTCGAGAAGACAGACCTGTAAGGAGGCGCGCATGCTCAAGGACAACCTGCTCATGCTGCGGGGCATCCACGGCTACTCGCAGGAGGAGATCGCCGAGAAGATCGGCATCTCCCGCCAGGCCTACGCAAAGTGGGAAAGCGGCGCCACCATCCCCGATGTCGAGAAATGCAGCCGCATTGCGCAGGTGTACGGCACCACGGTGGACGGGCTGCTGAAGACCGAGGAGCTGGACGACGGGCACGTCCTACCGCCAGCCCCCAAAGGGAAGAACGTGTGGGGTGCCGTCACGATGAACGAGCGCGGGCAGATCGTCATCCCCAAGGCAGCACGCGACCACTTCGATCTCCGCGCAGGCCAGCGGCTCATCCTGGTAAGCGAGGACAACGAGGGGCTCGCCCTTGTCCCCGCGGAGATCTTCGAGCAGAAGCTCGCGCTCCTGAACCAGTTCCTCACCCCTGAAGGCAAATAGCACCTCGGCCATCATCTACAACGCAAGAAATAGCGCGAGCAAAAGAAAAAGCTCCACGCCCGCCGCGTTTGAGGAGCGTGGAGACAAGAGGCTCACGAAGTCGGTATGTTCTTAGGGCAAGAGGAGAGACTGTCAAGCGTTTGACCTGCGGTTATTCAAAAGTGATACTCGGCAAATCGCTCATTTGCTACCGACTTCGTATCGGCACCTACCGACTTCGTGAAATCGCAGCCTTTGATTGTCGGAC
>CAMZCV010000263.1 GCA_947305035.1 uncultured Coriobacteriales bacterium
CTCTCGCAGGACGCGCGCGCCGACGTGGACGAAGTACTCTACGTGCCCGCTGCGCTCGCGCTGCGCCAGCGTCCCGGCATCCCCGACATCCGCTCCACCTTCGGCACCATGACCGAGCTCCTCAACCACCTGCGTCTGCTCTTCTCGCGCGTGGGCAGCCATGCCTGTCCCAACGGCCACCACGTTCCGCCGAGCATGGCGGTGGCGTTGGAGCAGGAGATCGTCTGCCCCGTGTGCGGCGAGCGCTTCTACGGGCCCGGCGCGGAGGAGCTGGCCTTCAACTCCAGCGGCGCCTGCCCCACCTGCCAGGGCACGGGCACGGTGCGCTCGGTGGACGAGTCCACGCTCGTACCCGACGAGTCCAAGACCATCGACGAGGGCGCCGTGGTGGTGTGGGGCACCCTCATGTGGGACCTCATGAAGGACCTCGTGCGCGAGATGGGCGTGCGTACCGACGTGCCGTTCGCCGAGCTCACGCCCGAGGAGCGCGAGATCGTCTACCACGGCCCTGCAGAGAAGCGCCACATTATCTACCACTCCAAGAAGGGCGACAACTTCGCCGAGATGGACTTCACGTACTTCAACGCGGTCTACTCGGTGGAAAACGCGCTCGCCAAGGTGAAGGACGAGAAGGGCCTCAAGCGCGTGGCCAAGTTCCTGCACGAGGGGCCCTGCCCCGACTGCGGCGGGTCGCGCCTCTCCGAGCGTGCGCGGAGCTCGCTCGTCTGCGGCATCTCGCTCGCGCAGTGCTGCGAGAAGACGCTCGACGAGCTCGTGGCGTGGCTTCCCGGCGTGGCGCCGTCGCTTCCCGAGGAGCTCCGGCCCATGGCGGAGGCGATCGTCTCCGAGATGGCGGAGCCCGCGGCGCGTCTGCAGCAGCTGGGCCTGGGATATCTCGCGCTCGACCGCGCAGGTGCAACGCTCTCCACGGGAGAGAGGCAGCGCGCCCAGCTCTCGCGCGCCGTGCGCAACCGCACGAACGGTGTGCTCTACGTGCTCGATGAGCCGTCGATCGGCCTGCACCCCTCCAACGTGGAGGGTCTGCTCGGCGTGATGGACGACCTGCTCGCCGATGGCAACACCGTGGTGGTGGTCGACCACGACGTGCGCGTGCTGCGCCACGCGGACCATCTCATCGAGATGGGCCCGGGATCTGGAACCCAAGGCGGCGAGGTGCTCGCGCAGGGCACGATCGCGCAGGTGGAGGAGGCTCCGAACTCGCGCATCGCGCCGTTCCTCTCGGGTAGCGCGCAGGTGCGCACCCGTGTGCGCGCGGACGAGGAGGAGATGTTCGAGCAGGGGTCGGTGCATCTCGAGACGGGTTGGATCCACACCGTGCATCCGCTCGAGGTGGACATTCCGCGCGGTCGCCTCACCTGCATCACGGGAGTCTCGGGCAGCGGCAAGACCACGCTTGTGCTGGAGAGCCTCATCCCCGCGCTCAAGGCGCATATCGCAGGCGAGAAGCTGCCCGCCCACGTGCGCGTGGTCGACGCTCCCGGAATCCGCCGCGCCAACCTCATCGATGCCACGCCAATCGGTGCCAACGTGAGGTCCACGGTGGCGACCTACTGCGGCGTGCTCGACGACCTGCGCCGTGCCTACGCCAAGAGCGACGGTGCGAAGGCGCTCGGATACAAGGTGGGTGACTTCTCGTACAACACGGGCAGGCTGCGCTGCCCCACATGCGACGGCACCGGGCGCATCTCGCTCGACGTGCAATTCCTGCCCGACGTGGACATCGAGTGCCCCGATTGCCGCGGCTCACGATACAGCCGCGATGCCTCGCTCGTGCGTGTTCCGCTCGCGAAGGGCGCCCGCGGCAAGGGCGGCTTCACGTTGCCCGAGCTGCTCGGAGCGGTATCGGGGCTCAAACCCGCGCATGCGAAGCTCCAGATCCTCCACGACCTGGGCCTGGGCTACCTGCTGCTCGGCGAGGATACGCCAGCGCTCTCGGGCGGCGAGGCGCAGCGCCTCAAGCTCTCGAGCGAGATCGGCCGAACGCAGCACGATGCGCTCTTCGTCTTCGACGAGCCCACCATCGGCCTGCATCCGCTCGACGTGGAGGTGCTGCTTGGCGTGTTGCAGGGGCTCATCGACGCCGGCGCCACGGTGGTGGTGATCGAGCATGACCTCGATATGATCGCCAACGCCGACTGGGTGATCGACCTCGGACCGGGCGGCGGGGAGGCTGGCGGACGGATTGTATGCGCCGGGACGCCGGAGGATATCGCCGTGTGTCCGCAAAGCATCACAGGGCGTTACCTGGCAGAGGAGTTGGCGTAGGGATTGCCGGGAGTGCTGATCCCCAGGAGACCGCGAACGCATTGAGACTGGTTCCACAGGCACCTGTGATTCCAGTCTCAGTGAAATCACAAATATGGGCATTGGCCGTTTACCTGCTGAGATACAGAATGATGCCCGAAAAGACCTCGCTGAGACTGGATTGTAAGGTACCTAAGCAACCAGTCTCAGCGTACGAATACCCTCCATGCTATACTTAACAGACTGCCTGACACCAGGGCCATGGCGCCCGAAGCGAAGGAGACCATCATGTGCACCCGTGTTGCCGTTATCGGCATCATCGTCGAGGACGATTCCTCGGCAGACAAGCTCAACGATATCCTGCATGAATACGGCCGCTTCATCATCGGCCGCATGGGCATCCCGTACCGCGAGAAGGGCATCAACGTAATCAGCATCGCGGTCGATGCCCCGCAGGACGTGATCGCAGCGCTCTCGGGCAAGGTTGGCAACCTGCCCGGCGTGAGCGCCAAGACCGCATATTCCAACTTCGTCACCGGCGCCTAGGCAGTGGACGCCCGGTTGTGCGAGCTTGTCGAGAAGCTCGCAACAGAACATGCCCTCGAGCAGGGCGAATACGAGACGCTGGCCGCTCATCTCGATAACGGGGAGCTGCGCGATGCGCTCGCCGAGCGTGCCCGCGCCGCGCGCGAGCCCATCTATGGCCACGACGTGTTCATCCGCGGGCTCATCGAGATTTCGAGCATC
>CAMZCV010000264.1 GCA_947305035.1 uncultured Coriobacteriales bacterium
AGGCGCAGGCCTGCAAGAAGGTTCGATGAATTGCTCGATCCTACTTCCCCGAGAGCTTCCTCTTGATGATTTTCGCCCTGCGCTTGAGCGCATAGGGGATGATGGCCTTGAGCTTGTCGTCCACCTTGCCCATGGTGGAGCACTCGGGCAGCTCGCGGGAGAGGTGGATGGCGTCGAAGTCGCACTTGGTGGTACAGACGCCGCAGCCCACGCACTTGTTGGGGTCGACGACCGAGGCACCGCACTTGAGGCAGCGGGCGGTCTCGATGCGCACCTGCTCTTCGGTGAGCGTGAGGTGCCAGTCGCGATGCGTCTTGTGGATGTCGACGCCTTCGCGCACGCCCTCGTGCTGACGGCCTGCATGGTCGTAGTCGTTGGGGTTCAGCACGATGTCGGTCTTGTCGAGCTCGATGTAGCGGCGCTGGTTGCGGCCGAGCGTGAGGGAGTTGCCGGGCTGCACGAAGCGATGGATGGAGATGGCGGCCTCATGGCCCTGCGCGACCGCGTCGATGACGAACTTCGGGCCGGTGAGCGCGTCGCCGCCCACGAAGATGTCGGCCTGGGCGGTTTGGAAGGTCTTGGGGTCGGCCTGCGCGCGCATGCCGCGGTCGAGCACGACGGCCTCGCCCTCGAGCATCGTGCCCCAGTCGATGGCCTGGCCGATGGACATGACCACGTTGTCGCAGGCTACGAGCACGGTATCTGCCTCATCGTAGACGGGGGAGAAGCGACCGTCCTCGCCGTACACGCTGGTGCAGCGCTTGAAACGGATGCCGGTCACCTTGCCTGCCTCGTCGCGGACGACCTCGGCGGGACCCCAGCCGTTGACGATCTCGACGCCGTCCTCCTCGGCCTCTGCGCGCTCCTCGGGTGTGGCGGGCATCTCGTCGCGCTGCTCGAGGCAGTACATGGCAACGCTCTTGGAGCCTGCGCGCACGGCAGCGCGCGCGGCGTCGATCGCCACGTTGCCGCCGCCCACCACGACGGTGGTGCCGGGCAGTTCGGTCGCCTCGTCGGCGAGAACGCGGCGGAGGAACTCGACGGCGGTCTCGACGCCTGCGCCTTCCTCGCCGTCGATGCCGGCGAGACGGCCTTTCTGAGCGCCGATGGCCAGGTAGAATGCCACGTAGCCCTGTTCGCGCAGCTGCTCGAGCGTGATATCCTTGCCAACTTCCACACCGCAGCGGATCTCGACGCCCATGGCGCGGAGCACGTCGATCTCGGCCTCGACGACGTCCTTCTCGAGCTTGTAGGAGGGGATGCCGTAGACCATCATGCCGCCGGGCTTCTCGCTCTTCTCGAAGACCGTGGGAGCATAGCCGAGGTTGGCCAGGTAGTAGGCGCAGGTGAGGCCCGCGGGGCCGGCGCCGACGATGGCGATCTTCTGCTGATACGGTCCCTTGAGCGACGGCTGCAGCGAGGGCGGAACGAAGCGCGTCTCGGCGTTAAGGTCGAGCTCCGCGAGGAACTTCTTGACTGCCTCGATGGAGACGGGGTCGTCGATGAGGCCGCGTGTGCAGGCGTCCTCGCAGCGGTGGTTGCAGATGCGGCCGCAGACGGCGGGGAAGGGGTTCTCCTTCTTGATGAGCGCGAGCGCCTCGGTGTAGCGGCCCTGCGCCGCCAGCTTGAGGTAGCCCTCGACGGCGATGTGCGCCGGGCAGGCCACCTTGCACGGCGCGGTGCCGGTGTCGTAGGTCTCGATGCGGTTGTTGTCGCGGTAATCCGGATCCCACTTCTCGGGACCCCAGTCCAGGTCGTCGGGCAGCTCGTGGTGCGGATACTCGATGGGGCCGTGGGAGGTGCAGAGCCGCTGGCCCAGCTTTACGGCGCCGGCGGGGCAGTTCTCCACGCACTGGCCGCAGGCCACGCAGTTGGCGGGATCCACGCTCGCCACATAGGCGGAACGGCTGAAGTTGGGGGTGTTGAACAGCTGCGAGGTGCGCAGGCCGTAGCACACGGACTTCTGGCAGTTGCAGATGGCGAAGATCTTCTCCTCGCCGTCGATGTTGGTGATCTGGTGGACGAAGCCCAGGTCCTCGGCGCGCTGGATGATGGCGAGCGCCTCCTCCTTGGTGACGTAGCGGCCCTTGCCGGTTTGCACCTCGTAGTCGGCCATGTCGCCCACGCCGATGCACCAGCCCTCGGCGTCGTCGCCGGTGTTCACGCCGCGCACCGTCTCGGACATGCGGCACGAGCAGACGGCGCTCGAGAAACGATCGTACTTGTCGAGCCAGTGCGAGATGTGCTCCACGGGGATGGAGCGCTCCTCCTGCTCGATGGCCTTCTCGACGGGGATGACGTGCATGCCGAGCCCGCCTCCTCCAGGCGGTACCATGGGAGCGACCTGAGACGGGCCCGTGAACGCGATGCGCTCGAAGTAGGTGCTCATCTCGGGGTGCTCCTCGAGCGCAGCCTCGTTCATGGCGTAGAACTCGCCCATGCCCGGCAGCTGGACGGGCAGCACGAAGCGCTTCTCATGGTTGGGGTTCTTGCCGTCGAGGTTCTCCCAGTTGTACTCGATGTTGCCCACCTGCGCCATGTGGTTGACCAGCGGCTCCACGCGCTCGCGCGGCCAGCCGCACCTCTCGACGATCTGGTCCATGGTGAGGGGGTTGCGCATGCCCATGCGGTTGGCGATGTAGGCGGTCTCCTCGGTGAAGATCGAGAAGAGGCCCCAGTACTCGGGGTCGGCAGGGGTGATCTTGGTGATGCCCACTTTCTGCGGGATGCGGTCGATCATGAGCTTGGCGAGCTTCATGGTCTCAGGGCGATCGGTAGGATCGATCTCCTGGGCTGGCGCGTAGGGGTCCATGGGCTCGGCGGGACGGTAGGGCTTATCGGGGCGGAACTGGTGGTTCCACTCCCAGAGCTCGGGATGGCTGGACTCCTCCTTGCACCTGGCCGTCTCGGGACCGTTGAAGACCTCGACGATCTTCGAGCCCTGGTTGCGCGGAGGGTTGGTAACATCCTCCGAAGGTTCGGCAACGGGCTGCGCCCAATGCGTGGGAG
>CAMZCV010000265.1 GCA_947305035.1 uncultured Coriobacteriales bacterium
TTCTGCGCCTTCATGATGGGGAGCACATACTTGATCATGCGGACGGTGCCGAAGACGTTGATGTCGTAGACGAGGTTCCACTCGGCGAGCGGTTTCTCCTCCATGTCCATTTGGTCGCCGCCGTTGCCCGCGATGTTGTTGAGCACGTCGATGCGGCCCCACTTGGCCATGACCTCGTCGATGACGTTCTTGACGGCATCCTCGTCGGTGATATCGAAGCCTGCCGAGAAGACGCGCTCGGTATCCATGCCGAACTTCTCGACTACGGAGTCGACCCACTCCTTCTTCACGTCGAGCATGACCACCTTGGCACCCTCGTCGTAGAAGCGCTTGGCAACCGCCTTGCCGATGCCTCCCGCGGCGCCTGTGGTGATGACGACCTTATCGGTGAAACGCTGTTCCATCTTCTCCTCCTGTCCTATGAAAAGGGGCCGACGCGCTGCCGGCCCCGCTTCAGCGACGTTCCAATGAAACCTTACCACGCGCCGGAGTAGCCGAGCGTGACGGCGGAGGACTTTGCGCCGGTGACCATGCACTCGTCGATGGTCTGGCCCTCGAGGATGCCCACGATGAAGCCCGCGATGAAGGAGTCGCCCGCACCCATGGTGTCCACGACCTCGCACTTCACGATGTCGCCCTTGTGGAACTCCTTGCCGTCGTAGGCGAGGCTGCCGTTCTCGCCGAGGGTCACGATGACGGCCTTCGGGCCCTTGGCCTGCTTCTCAACCATGAATGCGCGGACCTCTTCGTTGTCATCGCTCTCGAGGCCGAAGAAGGCGTAGTCCACGAATGCCAGCGTGGCGTCGACCATGGGGTCCTGCGGCTGGTCGGAATAGTCGAAGACGGTGGTGATGCCTGCGTTGTGGATCTCCTCGAGGCGATCGTCGCAGTGGCCCCAGATGCCGCTCACGAAGAGGTCCTGGGTGCAGATGAACGCCACGTCCTCGTCGGAAAGCTTGAAGGTCTCCATGACGCCCTCGATGTAGTCGCCGAAGACGCGGTTGCCGTTGACGATCTCGACCTTGGTGACGGCGGTGCTGCCGTGCTCGACGTGCAGGTGGGAGATGTCGACGCCCTTGCCGGTGAGGGCCTCAGCCATGCGGGCACCCCACTGGTCGTCGCCCACGACGCTGGTGAACGATGCCTCGAGACCCATGCGCCTGAGATACACGGCCACGTTGACGGGGTTGCCTCCCGGATAGCTTTGGCCTTCCTTCTCGTAGACATCCACGCAGTTGTCGCCTGCTGCCGCAACCTTCATGTCATGCTCCTCTCATGTGAACGATTCCGTAGGAACTGGATAACCTAGCGCCAATATTATACCAATTTTCCAAAAAGAGCCGAGATGATACGCCCATCGGTTGCAAATGGCCGTTGACAGGACGAAACGGCGTCTCGAAACGTAGAACCATCGTCCTAGGATACTATGGCTATATAAGTTAGCCGTATTTCCATACCGATTGTGCGCGCAGATCGCGCGCCGAAGAGGGAGGTTCCCATGAAGACCGCAGCAGGCATCGGCGACAACTGCATCGACGACTACACCCACATCGGCCGCCGCTATCCCACGGGCAACGTCGTCGATACCGGCGTCAACATGCAGAAGCTCGGCATCCCCACCGCCATCATCTCCACCACCGGGTCGGATGAGAACGGCCAATGGATGATCGGGGCGCTCACGAAGGAAGGCCTCGACCTCTCGCACTTCAAGGTCGCCGAGGGCAAGACCGCCATCACCTACATGTCGCTCGATGAGAACGATCGCGTCCACGGCGAGTACGAGGAGGGCGTGCTGGCGGATATGGTCTTCGACGAGGAGGACATCCGCTTCGCAGCCGAGCACGACCTCGTGTTCACCGCGTTCTGGGGCAAGGCCGAGCATGTCATGGGCAAGATCCACGACCTCGGCGCCATCACCGCCTTCGACTACGCCACCTCCAACGACGAGCGTCTCCCCGAGATGCTCGAGATCACGCGCGGCGCCATCGACTACGGCTTCTTCTCCTACAAGGGCGTCGGCAGCATCAACGACCCGGAGCCCCGCGAATTCCTGCGCAAGATGGTGAAGGAATACGGCATGAAGGTGGCCGTCGCCACGTTCGGCGAGGAGGGCTCGCTGGCCTATAACGGCGTGGTCTTCTATGTGGGGCATAGCGTCAGCCAGCCCAACGTCGTGAACACCGTTGGCGCGGGCGACTCCTATATCGCCGGCTTCCTCGCGGGCCTGCTCAAGGGCAGGGACATCGCAGGATGCATGCGCGACGGCGCCCGCCAGGCCGCAAAGGTCGTCGGCGTCTTCGAGCCCTGGGTCATCGAGGAGTAGAGCGGCTTCCCACAGGTAACACGCGCATCGGCGCGATCAACAGACAGGTATCGCACAGAGGAAAGGATGATCGATATGACTATGAAGCTCGGCATGTTCACCTCCGGCTACCAGCGCAACCCGCTCGAGGACATCTTCGAGGATGCGGCTCGTTTCGGTTACGACTACATCGAGCTCTGGGGCGGCCGTCCGCACGCCTACGCGCCCGACCTGCTCGCCGGCGAGATCGACGAGGTCAAGCGCCTCGAGAAGAAGTACGGCGTGCCCATCACGGGTTGGTGCCCCGAGCATAACGGCTATCCCTACAACTTCATGATCGGCACCGAGCGCCAGCGCGAGGATGCGGTGCGCTACCTCAAGCTCTGCCTCGATGCGGGCAAGGAGCTGGGCAGCGACTACATGCT
The DNA here is from genome assembly GCA_947305035.1 of uncultured Coriobacteriales bacterium. Taxonomy (GTDB): domain Bacteria; phylum Actinomycetota; class Coriobacteriia; order Coriobacteriales; family Atopobiaceae; genus RUG721. Next base: position 2,728 of record CAMZCV010000265.1, read on the forward strand.
CATCTCGCCCGCCCACGCCGGCTACGACACCAAGCCCAACGAGATCCGCGACCGCCTGTACCGCACCTGCGAGGAGCTCGCGGCCTACGCGGAGAACGTGGGCGTCCGCATCGTGGTCGAGCCGCTCACCACGATGGAGTCCAACGTCTTCAAGAGCGCCAACGACCTGCTCGACCTCTTCGAGCACGTCGACTCCGACTACCTCATGGCCATGTGCGACATCTGCCCGCCGTTCCAGCAGCAGGAGCAGATCACGAGCTACTTCAACAAGCTCGGCGAC
>CAMZCV010000266.1 GCA_947305035.1 uncultured Coriobacteriales bacterium
ATGGTGGGGATGCCTGGACTCGAACCAGGGAACCCAGAGGGAGCGGATTTACAGTCCGCCGCAGTTGCCGCTGTGCCACATCCCCATATGCCGCTTTCAAGCATCTTTACAAGGCAGAACCTCATAAAGCATGAGAATGTTATGCCGAAGGAGAAATTCTGTCAACATATACCACCCACCCGGGCGTATCCCCTCCATGGAATTTGCAGATTTCGACCATCCGTCTAACTTGGCAGACTCCGAAGAGGAGGCCGAAAAAGAATCGCACCCCTCAAGTAGGAGGGGTGCGGATCGAGTCGATGGAGGCGAAGCTTACTCCGCTGCGGTGACCTTGGCCCAGTCGGCAGCGAAGAGCTCGAGGCCGCGCTTGGTGAGCGGGTGCTCGAGGCACTTCTTGAGGGCGGCCATGGGAACGGTGGCGATGTCGGCGCCCATGAGGGCTGCCTGCGTGACCTGGTAGGGGCTGCGGATGGAGGCGGAGATGATCTCCACGCCGCCCTCGTCTGCCCACCAGCCGAAATCATAGTTGTTGATGGCGGTGACGATATCGCCCAGGAAGTCCAGGCCGCTCTCGGAGATGTCGTCAAAGCGTCCGACAAACGGCGAGACGTAACGGGCGCCAGCGCGGGCGGCAAGAAGCGCCTGCGGCACGGAGAAGATGAGCGTCATGTTGACGCGGATGCCCTCGGAGGCGAGCACGCGGGTGGCGGCGAGGCTCTCGGCGCAGATGGGAAGCTTGACGCAGATGTTGGGGGCGAGAGACGCCAGGTGGCGGCCCTCCTCGATCATGCCCTCGGTGGTCTCGGCGGTGGACTCGGCGGACACGGGCACGTCGGGACCGACGATTTCGCAGATCTTGACCATGTGCGCCTCGAAGTCGGCGAGCTTGCCGCCGGTTTTGGCATACAGGCTCGGGTTGGTGGTGACGCCGGAGAGGCAGCCCCAGCTCGCGGCCTCGCGGATGTCGTCCAGATTGGCGGTATCGATGAAGAACTTCATGGCGGTTTCCCTTCTTATGACCGACGTGTCACCACAATTCTAACGTGGGTCAGCGGCTAAAGGCTGATCTTCTTGAACCCCTCACCAAACGCCTCGTACATCTCGGAGATGAAGACGATGGCGTCGGGATCGCAGGTGGCCACGATCTCCTTGAGATGGGAAGTCTCCGCGCGGTCGAGAACGCACATGAGCACGGGGCGCTCGTTTCCGCTCCAGACGCCGCGCGCCTGGAGCTCCGTGCAGCCGCGGTTGAGGCCGTACAGGATGCATTCCGCGATGGCCCCATGCTCGTTGGAGATGATGTAGGCGACGCGCATGGTGCGCGGACCGTCGACGACCGCATCGCACACGCGGCCCGAGATGAAAATGGCCACGAGCGCGTAGAGCGCGTTTCGCGGCGAGAATATCAGCGCCGAGAGGCTGATGACGATGAAGTCGGAGACGATGAAGGTGGTGCCCACGGGGATGCCCGCGTGACGCATGGCATACTGCGCGATGATGTCGGTGCCGCCCGTATTGCCGCCGCCGCGCATGACGAGGCCCACGCCCGCCCCGCACGCAGCGCCTCCCCAGATGGACGAGAGCAGCATATCCCCCACCATCTTGGGGACGAGAGGGTCGATCGCGTCGATGAGGAGGCCCGAGACGAGGAATCCCGCGATGACGCGGATGAGGTAGCCCCTGTTGCCCGAACGCGCCACACGCGCGATAAGGATGACGTTGACGGCGATGGTCTGGATGCCCACCGGAAGGATGAATCCGTTGAGCTGGGCAAGGTGGCTCGTGATGGTGGCGAGGCCCGAGATACCGCCCGCGGCAAGGCCGTTGGGCACGAGGAACATGTCGAGACCCACGGCGAACAGGATGCACCCGCCTATGATGCACGCGAAATCGGATACGAGCGTGCGCCAGTTCATGCCCCTAGCCATCAAGCCGTCCCCCGCCGACGACCCAGCGGTGATAGCCCACGATGAACTCGTCGAGATCTCCGCCCGTGAGCACCGCATCGGTGTTGCCCGTCTCGACGCCCGTGCGCAGGTCCTTCACCATCTGATAGGGATAGAGGACGTAGCTGCGGATCTGGTTGCCCCACGCGATGTCGTTCTTGGGACCGCGGAGGTCGTCCAGCTCGCTTGCGCGGCGCTCGAGCTCGAGCTCATACAGCTTGGAGCGCAGCATGTTCATCGCGAAGGCCTTGTTCTGGAGCTGGCTTCGCTCGTTCTGGCAGGTTGTGACGATGCCCGTGGGCAGGTGCGTGATGCGCACTGCGGAGTCGGTGGTGTTGACGCCCTGACCGCCATGGCCATGGCTATGGAACACGTCGATGCGCAGGTCGTCGGGGTTGATGTCCACCTGCACGTCATCGGGGAGGACGGGAAGCACCTCCACACCCGCGAAGGTGGTCTGGCGGCGCTTCTTCGCGTCGGTGGGCGAGATGCGCACGAGACGGTGTACGCCCTGTTCGGCGCGGAGCATGCCGTAGGCGTTGTGGCCGCTCACGGTGAAGGTGGCGCGGTCGAGGCCGATCGCCTCGCCTGCGGGCGCGTCGTTGACGGTGACCTTCCAGCCGCGGCGGGCGCAATAGGCCTGGTACATGCGGAAGAGCATCGCGCACCAGTCCTGAGCCTCGAGGCCGCCCTGGCCGGGATTCACGGTGACGATAGCGTCGCCATGGTCGAGCTCGTCGGTGAACCAGCTCGAAAGCTCGAGGTCGGAAAGCTGGCGCTCGAGCTGCTCGGCAAGGCTCTGCGCCTCCTCGAGCAGCGCCTCGTCGTCCATCTCCTTGCCCAGCTCGAGAGCCGTTTCGGCGTCTTCGAGACGGGCGCGGGCCGACTCGAGGGCAGCCACGTCATCGCGCGCGGCTGCGAGCTCGCCCATGAGCTTGCGGGCGTTGTCGGCATCGTTCCAGAAATCGGACGCAGCGCCGATCTTCTCGAGCTCGGCGATGCGCTCGCGCTGTTTATCGTGGTGGAAATAGCCCTCCACCTCGACCAGGCGCTTGGAAAGC
>CAMZCV010000267.1 GCA_947305035.1 uncultured Coriobacteriales bacterium
AAGCCTTGTCTCCGACGACAACGCTGTTGTTTCCGTCCCCGATTTGGCTGACATCGTTGTCGTTTATCGTGCAATCACGATATACGAGCGCGTTCGCCACATCGATCAGAGCTCCTCTACTGCTCTCGTTCATCTGGACGTACGCGTTGAGGATCGGCATGCACTGCGCGCAAGCTCCCACACCCTGAGAAGGCGTTTTGAAGTTGGAGAGGCCGAGCATCCAGTCAACCGTTACCCCATAGCACCTCGACATCCTGATGAGCGCGTCGCCCGTGACATCGGATTGGGCCTGCTCGTACCTTGCGAGGGTTGAGAGGGGAATGCCGAGGGCAATAGCGGCCTCCTTCTGGCGGTACCCGCTATCCGCCCTTGCCTCCCGGAGCCTCGAGGCAACCAGATCATCACCACTCATGTCCATCCTCCTTCAATCGCCATAACTCTATTATGCACATTTTTGGTATTTAACACTCATAAATGAGTTGCAGATTTCTTTTATTCGTCTATGATAGTAATAACTCATATTCGAGTTATTGGAGACGTAAATGGTCAAATATGGAAACAACATCGCTGCAGAGCGTGCGCGTGCGGGAATCAGGCGGGCAGATCTCGCAGAGGCAACGGGGTTCACAGTCCATCAGCTCAGGTCATGGGAGGAAGGAAAGGCGCAGATGAATGGCGAGCAGATTATCGCCTTAGCTCGATTCTTCAATGTTTCGAGCGACTTCCTGCTGGGCCTCAGCGATTACAGGCTTTCTTTCCCGAGCATCATCTTGTCCGGGGTCCCAGCGAATATGGATTACTCGCCAATCGAGTCCAAGGAGGCGTGAGATGCCCAAGGTAGTTCCCAGAAGAGTTGCGGTCAGGATATTCGATCGAATCCCGGTCTACGATCCATCGAAGCCCATGACCACAGAGCAGGTCGCCGAGTTTCTGGGCTTCACTCCGAGATATGTTTACCAGCTCGTCGATACGAACAGGCTGCCTGCAAAAAAGGTCGGGAACCGCCTCTTCTTCAACCCTCGGACCATATACGAGATTGCGGGAATGGGAGACTACATCCCCCCGGAGTTCGAGCTGATTTAGGCGGTCTTCAGGGTGAGGAACAACATCTCCATCGAGAGGATCAGGGCCGACATGACCAGGGAGGAGCTCGCCGAGAAGCTGGGCTACCGCGGGACCTCGTCCGTTCGAAGGATCGAGGCCGGCGAGCAGCCCCTCACCGACGTGCAGCTCGTCACCCTGGCGGGCATCTTCGGCTGCACGATAGACTACCTCCTCCGCATCAGCGACTACAGGAACCCCTTCGTGCTCACGGTGGTGGAGAAGCAGCGCAGGGGCCATCCCTGAAGCATGGCGGGCTCAGGCAGGCTCGCCATGTGCACGACGCATTACTGGCCACGACACTAACTGCCCAGAATCCGGCTGCTAGGAGGAAATGGGCATCTAGCTGGGATAATCATGGACGACCCATAGAACCATAACCGTACCCGGGCATGTCTGGAGGACTTCCACACTCCATGGCAGCGAAGACTCGATCCGTACGAGAAAAGGAGCAGAGATGCCATTCGATGCCGGCGACGATGCCGGGAAGGAAAGCACGCAGTTCATGTCGATGATGACCCGGGAGTTCGTCGCCCGGGCCGTGTTCCCGAAAATCGGCGACAGGCTCAGTTCCCAGGAGCCTCGGCAAGAAGATGCGAATCCCCCGGCGGCCCGTTCGGCCAACCCGGGCCCAGGATACGACTTGATGGTCATGACGTACGGCTTCGACAGCGAGGCGAAGCGCGATGCCTTCGTCGAGCGCCTCGAGGAGAAGGGCCTCCTCGTGCAGCCGAACAGGAACCAATCAAACGGACAGTATGTCGCGACGGTCGCGTTCGATCCCCTGGCGGGCGAGGTGTCCATCGTCAACTCTGCGCTCGCGTCCATCCAGCGAGATGCGGTTGAGGTCGACGAGCCGGCCATCGCAGGGCGCGATCCCGACTACGACCTCTCGGTCGACGAGGAGCTCGAGGATGCGGCGGCTGCCCTCGCGCAGGAGGAGGCCAATGCCGGCATCGGGGAGATCGTCGCGGACATCGCGGAGCAGGTGAGGTAGATGAGGTACATCGGTATCGAAGAGGCCCGCAGGCAGAACCTCGCGCTCGGCCTCAACCCGGACGGCACATGCCTCGGAGGCATCACGAAGCCGTTCGCATGGTGCAGGACGATCACGACCTCAACCGGTACGACCGACCCGTTCTGCCAGGACGTCCTCGCCGTGCTTATCAGGATGGCGAGCGCCCGCATCATCGACTGCGGCCAATCAGGAGGCTGGGTCGGCGAGACCTACTGCGATGAGGAGGGCTTCTTCCACGTCTCCTATACCGAGCTGTCAGAGGTGTTCAACTGCCCTTCTAAGAGGGTGAAGAGGGCTGTCGTGAAGCTCGAGCAGCTCGGTGTCGTCGAGCGCTTCGTGCGGATCGAGCTCATCCCCGCCGGAGGGAACTCCGTGAGGGGCCAGAACACCCTCTACATCAGGGTCATCCCCGAGGGGCTCGCGGCCCTCTCGGAAGGCGGGGGGCAGTAAGGGCGAGGCGACGATGGGAAAGGTCAACTTCACACCGAACGAGCGCGTCAACCAGATGGCCGGGTTCTCCTGGCCTGCCGGCGACGTCATCCCCCATTACTGGCGCCAGACCATCGTCGACCCGTCCAAAGCACGCGATGGGAAGACGGGGAAGCCCGATTGGCTCGCCATGCTGATCCTCTCCCACATCGTCTACAAGTACATGCCCTACGAGGAGGCCCGCTACGTCGGGGACGAGCACATCATCGACTACAGGATGAAGTTCGACCGCAGGCACCAGTTCTACCAGACGAGCTACAAGGAGCTCGCGAGCCTTTTCAACGAGACCAAGGACCGCATCAGGGCCGCCTTGGCGGTGCTCGAGGGGCTGGGCGTCATCAGAAGGACCCTCACCACCGAGTTCTACCATGGGCAGACCCTCAACA
>CAMZCV010000268.1 GCA_947305035.1 uncultured Coriobacteriales bacterium
TCGAGGACGATGGAAGAGGTGTTCCAGCGCGGGAGTCCGTTGGCGTACTGGACGACCTTGAACACGCGGTTGTCCTCAAGGAACTGGTATTCGTCGCTGTACTCGATGCCACGGTTGCCGCCCACGAGAAGGTCGTACTCGTTCGCGAGGAACAGGATGGCCTCGTTGGTTTCGAGGAACTCGGAGGTCACGACGTCGGTGGGGATGGGGAACAGGTTGTTCACGTACGCGCCGTTAGCGTTGAGGACGGTGGTGGCGGGCATGACCTTGGTCAGGTAGTCGATGGGGTTGCAGACGAGCGTGAGCCCGGTGAGGTCGGACTTGACGCGCTCGGTGCCCGCGCCGTTGATGGGGTCCGTCTTGGCGAGCCGCGCCACGATGGAGCCGTAGGTGGCGGGGTCGAAGCTGGTGACCGCCACGGCGCTCTTGGCGGGGATGCCGGTCGTGGGGTTCACGTCGCCGAGGATGTTGCGGTTGAGGCCGGTCGGCTCGCCGCCGATGCCCTTGCCCTTGACGAGACCGCTCTCAAGGCCGCACGCCATGGCCTCACCGAGGGTGGCGCGCACGTAGGCGGCAATCCAGCGGGGGCCGAGGTTGAGCATGTCCTGCGAGACGGCACAATAGCAGGACAGCTTGCCCTGCGTGACCTGCACGACGTCGAACGCGGACGTGATCTCCTTTGAGATTGAGGACTCCACGACGCCCCATACGGCGAGCTGGCGGGTGTGCTTGTTGCGCAGCCACGTGGTTACGTAGCCGACATTGGTGACGCCGACCTTGGCGAGCAGCGGGTGGGCCGTCTCGATGTCCTGCAGGATCTGGTCGATGATGGTCTCGGGCATCATGCGGGTCTTGACGTCGGTGGCACCGGTGCCGTCTCCGATGGTGGCGAGGGCCTGCTTGGGGTTGGACGACTTCAAAGCCTCAATGACGGCCTCGAAGTACTTCGTCTCCTGCTTGGTCAGCTGCGGGAAACCGCGCTGAATGAGCACCTGCTCGTCGTGGGACGCCATGGCATCCTCGAACTGCTTGGCGAGATCCTCAGCGACCTCGTTCTGGAAGTTGGCGAACGCGGCCTCAAGAGCGGCTGCGTCCTCGCCCTGGAACGCCTGGGCGAGCTGCTTGGCGGCCTCGGAGGCCTTGCCATTCAGGTTGATGGGCATGGTTGCCCTCCTTTTCTGCCCCTCGGGGCCTAGTCTGCGAACAGCAGCGCGGCACGCTGCATGAACGACTTGGGTTGTGGCGCGGGCTCTGGCTCCTGCGCGGGCTCGGATAGGTACGGCTTGAGGTATCCGAAGATGGCCTCTGCGATCTCGTCCGCGTCGAGCTTTGGCGTTACCTGCGCCACGGCGATGGTCTTGGGCTGCTCGGTCACCTTGCGCATGAGCGCTCGCATGGCGCTCTGCTCGGGACCGTCCTCGTCCTCGTCGTCGGTGTCGACTTCGGTCGCTAGACCCCACTCGACGGCCTGCTCTGGCAGGATCCACGTCTCTTCGTCCATGAGCTCGTCGATCTTCTCTCGGGTGAGGTCACCCTTGGCATGAGCGAGATAGGCACGCTTGGACAGTTCCGTGATGGTGTCGAGATCGTCGGCTGCCTTGCGCAGGTCGTCGGAGTCTCCCGCAGCGCTCATCCACGCGTTGTGAATCATGAGCAGCGACGCGTCGCGCATGACGCGCGTGTCACCCGCCATGAAGATGACCGAGGCGATGGAGCAGGCGAAGCCCTCGCACACGGTCGTGACGTGGGCCTTGTGTGCCTTTAGGGCGTTGTAGATGGCCACGCCCTGCGCGACCTCGCCGCCCATGGAATTGATGTGCACGGTGATCTCGTTGCACGTCTCGGGCAGGTTGGCAAGCGCCTTCGTCACGTCTTGCGCGTCAGTCTCGGTATCACCCTTCCAGAAGCCGCCGTAGATGTTGCCCATGATGTGCAGGTCCGCGCTCGTGGCGTCGGAGGTCACGAGCAGCTGCATCGGGTTAAAGTTCCGCATTCTGTTCACCTCCCCCTGCCGTCTCGAAGTTCTTCGTGCGCTGGTATTCGTCCATCCCAGCCGCCCTCACGGGACGCTGGCGGGTGAACGCTCGGATTTCGTTTGGCGTGTCGATTGAGCTGCCAACGAGCTTTTCCACCTTGTCGGCAACGTCGAAGATGTCCACGTGCTTGATGCGGTTCGTGTTCACCACGACGCGGCCACCTGCCGCCCACTCCTCTTCGGTGAGCGTCTTGCGTGCTATCTCGTCGGCTATCGCCCGCGCGATGGGGTCCACGCAGAATGTGACGAAAGACGTCCAGACGCTCTCGAAGTTGTTGGTGTTGCCGTAGAGCATGGACACGGGCACGCGAAAGCACATGGCCACCGCGTCAAACATGTCCTTGCGGATGGATACGATGTCCTCGCTCTTGCGCCACGATGCCGCGTTGCTGCCACTGGCGAGCCGCTCAAGGTCGTACCCCTTGTAGACGGGCAACACGCCGCGCTCTCCCTTGAGGAACGGCTTCAGGCTGTTCTCGATGTAGTTGGCGATCTTCTGCATGCTCGCGTCGCTGCCGGTGACCGGAGTCTCAGTGCGCAGCTTGTAGCGCATGGCGTTGGCGTCCTCGAATGCGGCCTCTGCCGCGCTGCCGAGTCGCTGGTACTCCTCGGTGGCCAGCTTGAGCAGGTCGCCCCATCCGGGGCAGGGCATGAGCTTGAAGCGGTATGCCTCTCCCGCGCGGTAGCTCTTTCTGGCGACCTCGGTCGAGCCGTCGATGCTCACGTACTCGTAGCGGTCCTCGTAGCCCGGGCGCTCGTAGACGGTGTACCCGTCGGCTAGCCATAGGCTCGTCTTGCGGCCACGAGTGACGGGCACCACGAGAGCGCCGTCCCTGTCGGTGAGCGCCGCATGAAGCAGCTCGGCGATGAAGTCGGCGCGTGAGTGGTTGGGGTTAGGGCTCACGTTCCAGAGCCACGATTCCCGCCCTCCGTCCTTGTCGCCATCTGCCGTG
>CAMZCV010000269.1 GCA_947305035.1 uncultured Coriobacteriales bacterium
CCCATCTCTTCGATGAGCTTGCCGTAGTAATCAACATAGTCGACGCCGGTGAACTCATGCACCTTGTAGCCGAATGCCGCGCGGTACTGCTCGAGGGAGAGCACATCGGAGTACGGGTTGATGCCCGATGCCTCCACGTCCTCATCGCTGATGAGATGGTTGCCCACCTCGTCGGCCGGATAGGACAGGCACAGCACGATCTTCTTCGCGCCGGATGCGATGCCGCGCAGGCAGATGGCGAAGCGGTTGCGGGAGAGGATGGGCCACAGGACGCCCACGGTGCCGCCTCCGAGCTTGGCGCGCACGTCGGAGGCGATGTTCTCGACGGTGCAGTAATTGCCCTGGCTGCGGGCGACGATGGACTCCGTGACGGCCACGACATCACGGTCGCGAAGCGCAAAGCCCTCGGACTCGGCAGCCGCGAGGACACTGTCGGTCACGATGGCAGCCAGGTCATCGCCCTGACGGATGATGGGGCAGCGGATGCCGCGGGAAATGGTTCCAACCAGACGCTCGCTCATAGGAGTCTCTCTCTTTCACACGTGGGGCTTATGCGCCCCGATGCATTGACACTACAAAGGATACTCGTTATTCCGCCCGTAAACGGCGCGGTATCCGCTGGGAAATGCAGACGAAAAGTTGGCAACTGCACTACATGCAGAAGCGTCAGGCAAAGTGTGGACGGAGCGTCATTGTTTTGTGACGTTGCTGTGGACGCCGCAAAAGAGTGCGAGGATGGGAAACCATGCTGAACGTCAGGTAATTGGAGGTGGCAGCATGGAACAGAAAGCAACCCGCAGGTCCCTTCTCGGGGACCTTTCTCTTACGCAGGTAATCGTAGGCGCAATGGCGGCCGCAACGTCGTTCGCGTTCTCCCAGAGGATCGGCGTCCTCGGGTCGGTTATCGGAGCTGCAATCGGATCGGTCGCAGCCAGCATCACATCGCAGATCTACCGAAGCATCATCGACCGTTCGATCGAGGGTTTCCGCGGCGTGGACCAGCATGGCACCGTGCAGAGGCACGCCCGCCCGTCGCGCATGCCCTACGCTGCCGCGGCCCTCGCGCTGCTCGTTGGCATAGGAGCGCTCGGCGTCTACATGACGGGTGTCGACCTGTTCACGGGTGGCGCCGGCATCGGTACTCAGGCTCCCATCGTCGAGTACATCTACGTTCCCGCAGAGGAGCCGGCGCCAGAGGAGAAACCTGAGGCGACTGTGGAGGAAGATACAGCCGCAGCAACCGAGCAGGGCTCCGCGGAGCAGGCAGAAGCAGCTGTGACGGACGTCGTGGCAGAAGCAGACACCCAGTCCGAAGAGGCTGTCGAGACTGCCGCAACAGAAGAGCCCGAGCCTCAGGAGCAGGTTGAAGCTGTCGGCGAGCCCGAATCGGCGCCCGCCGTTCAAGAGCCCCCTGAGCAGGGCTAGGCCATTCCGAGCAGCTCCGCGAGCTCGCGTCTCGCCCGATCCGCACCATCCGGCACGACGGCCGTCTCGCCGACGATCCGCGAGATCCTCCCCTGACGGGGCATGCCGTCGAGCACGTAGACGCGGCTGCCCAGATCGAGCGCCTCGTCGATATCGTGCGTGATGACGAGAGCCGAAAGGCCAAGCTCATGCACCATTCCCGCGAACCAGCGCCTGAGCTCCACGCGCGTGATGGCGTCGAGTGCTGAGAAAGGCTCGTCGAGGAGCACCACATCGTTGTCCATGAGATAGGTGCGCAGCAGCGCGGCGCGTTGCCGCATGCCACCGGAAAGCTGGGCGGGCCAGAGGTCCTCGGTCCCCTCGAGTCCGAAGGTCGGGAAGAACCCGCGCGCTTTGGCACGCGCCTCATCGCGTCCCACTCCCCGCAGGATGAGCGGCAGGGCGGCGTTGTCCAAGATGGACCTGCTCGGGAGGAGCAGGTCCTTCTGCAGCATGTAGCTCACGCGCCCGGGAACGCCCGTGATGTCCTCGCCATGGAGCAGCACCTTGCCGCTTGCGGGCTTCTCGAGACCGGCGAGCGCATGGAACAGCGTAGTCTTGCCGCAGCCGCTGCGCCCGACGATGCAGACGAGCTCACCCGCACCCACATGGACCGAGATGCCATCGGCGACGGCAAGCTCGCCCCAGGCAAGCGTCAGGTTCTGTGCTTCGAGCGCGGGAACAGCCATGCTCCCCTACCCCTCCAGATAGTCGTTCGTGAAGCCGGCCTCGGGCGCGAAGGCGTTCTCGACGAGGCCCTTGTCGTTGAGCCACTGGTAGAAGCGCTTCCAACGCTCGGGATCGATGACTCCCCAGCTTGCAGCGTCGGAGATGTATTCCGGCGAGATGGATTCCTGCGCAGCTGAGATGAGCGCCGGGTCGAGCTCCGGAACGGCCTTGCAGAGAATCTCCGCAGCCTCTGCAGGATTTGCCGCTGCGAACTCGTAGCCCTTCTTGGCCGCGCGGAGGAAGCCCTTCACAAGCTCGGGGTGCTCCTGCATGAAGAAGTCGTTCGCGGCGATGACGGGCGTGTAGTAATCGAAGACCGGGTCCATGTCGGCGAACGAGAAGTAGTTCACGGCATAGTTCTGCAGGTTGGCATTCTGGACCGCCCACCACTCGTAGACCCACACCGTGTCGAAGAGGCCCGCTTGCAGGCCCATGACCTCGTCATCCACCTCGTAGGGCACGAGCTCCACCTTGTCGTAGTCTCCCCCGTCGGCCTCGACGATCTGCTTGATGGTCGCCTGCTCGACGGGCATGTTCCACGTGGCATAGACGTGGTCCTCCATGCCGCGGGCGCTCGTGATGCCGTCCTCGGCTCGGCTCATGATGCCGCTCGTGTTGTGCTGCACCACCGCTGCGACGGCGGTATAGGGCATGGGGTTCGCGGACGCAAGGCTGTTGGCGATGTAGTCCTGATAGGTCATGCCCATGTGGGCGCCGCCTGTGCCGATGAGCGCCTCGGATCCGTCGGCGGGCACGGGAACGATCTCCACCTCGATTGCCTCGTCGGCGAA
>CAMZCV010000270.1 GCA_947305035.1 uncultured Coriobacteriales bacterium
CGCCGCTCGCGCTCGCGCAGCGCCTCTGTGAACCCCGTCAGAGGGTTGAAGGGGATGAAGATCTTGGCACGGTCCTCGAGGCTCATGCGCGGACGCGACGATGTGGAGTCCCTCATCTCAGATGCCACTCTTATGCCCTCCGATCTGGCGGTTTCGCTCGCGACCCGTGGCCTCGGGGAGCAGGTCCGTGCCCGAGAAGACCGCATTGGCCCCGAAGCGCGCCTTCACGGCGGCAACCGCCTTCTGGCGCGCGTTCTCGGATGCAAGGCGCTCCTCATCGTCGAAGAGGTTGAGCTGGATGCCGCTGGAGCCCACGTCCACGATGTTGCCCGCATTGACGCTCATGCGCCGGATCATAAGCTCGGGATGCACGTTCTCGCGGTAGAGCTTCACCACGGCCGCATGGATGGCATCGCGCGAGTTGGTGGGCGATGGGAAGCGATAGGTGCCGCCCGATGACGGGATGGCGCGGTACCATGCGCGCATGCCGCCTTCTGCGCGTGCGGCGTCGCGTACCTCCTTGGGCATGACGTAGCCCACCCAGATAGACACGTTCGATGCGACCTTCTCCTTGCGCACGAGGTCGAGCGCCACGCCGTCGGCCATCTCCTTGGCGATGGTGAGGGCCTCGTCGAAGGAGTAGTCGCGCATGAGGACCTGCCCGCTGGAGAGCGAATGCGACTCAGAGCGATAGTTCTTGATGTGCTCCATGCGCACCGGCTCGACACCCCAGGCGTGGTCGATGAGGATCTCGGCATCGATGCCGAACTCCTTGTAGAGGGGCTCCTCGGGCGCCATGGCGAGCTCTCCCATGGTGTGGATGCCCATACGCGCGAGGCGGCGCTGGATGCCCTCGCCTATCCGCCAGAAGTCGGTGAGCGGGCGGTGGTTCCAGAGCGTGGCCTTGTAGCTCTCCTCGGTGAGCTCGCCGAAGAAGTCGGGGCTGTGCTTGGCCGTGATGTCGAGGGCGATCTTCGCCAGATAGAGGTTGGGCCCGATTCCGCAGCTCGCAGGGATGCCCGTGGTGGCAAGCACGTCGGCGCGGATGCGCTCGCCCAGCTCACGAGAGGTGCAACCGTACAGCGTGAGGTAGTCGGTCACGTCCATGAAGACCTCGTCGATGGAGTACACGTGGATGTCCTCCGGGGCGAGGTACTTGAGGTAGACGCCGTAGATATCGGCCGAGCGCTCCACATAGAGCGCCATGCGCGGTGTGGCCATGATGTAGTCGATATCGGGAGGGATCTCGAACACGCGGCAGCGGTTGCGCACGCCGAGCGCCTTCATCGCGGGCGAGACGGCAAGGCAGATGGTCTTGTCGCTGCGCTCGGGATCGGCCACCACGAGCCGCGTTGTCATGGGGTCGAGACCGCGCTCGACGCACTCCACGCTGGCATAGAAGCTCTTGAGGTCGATGCAGAGGTAGTGTCGCTCGTCCGAGGCCACGCGCTAGCCCTTCACAACTGCCTTTGCGAGCGCAGCGGCAGCCTCTTTGCCCTGATAGAAGGCGACGATGGCGAGGGCGAAGTCGAGCGCCGTGCCCATGCCGCGGGAGGTGATGACGGAGCCGTCGACGACCACCGCATCGTGGGAGACCTCGGCTCCGGCTGCGGCAAGCTCCGCCTCGCGGCTGGGGAAGCAGCAGGCGCGGCACCCGGACAGGATGCCCAGCTCGGCGAGGATGGTGGGGGCTGCGCAGATGGCTGCGAGCGGACGGCCCTGCTCGGCACGAGAGGAGACCTCGGCGCAGAGCGGTGCGCAGTTGCGCAGGTTGACTGTTCCCGGCATACCACCCGGCAGCACGAGCATGTCGTAGACATCGAACGAGAAGTCGGCATCGTCGATGGTGCAATCGCAGATGATGCGCACGTTATGCGACGAGGTGACGAGCGTGGAGTTGGTGATGGACACCGTGTCGCACGGAATGCCCGCGCGATAGAGGATGTCGACCACGGTGAGGCCCTCGATCTCCTCGAGGCCGTCGGCGATGAACACGGCAACACGCTTCTCGTCCATGGGAGCACTCCTTCTCATAGAACAAACTTTCGATTGTCTCTATTCTACAGGTTCGGCGGACAGATATGGTAGGGCACATTCTCCTCGAGAGACCGCGCCAGGGTGCTTGCTATGCGAGCAACCGCCGTATGGCAGCCCGCAGGTTCTCCTCCGCATGGAGCAGGGCGTCCGCGGAAGGCGCATCCACCGTGGACACGACCTGCGTCACGCCGCACTCGAGCAGGGTCTCCGCACCATCGCCCAAGCAACCGCATACGGCGATGCAGGGCACTCCCGCGGCACGGCAGCGCGCAGCCACGCGGGCCACCACCTTGCCGTGGGCGGATTGGGCATCGGCCCTCCCCTCGCCCGTCAGGCAGAGGTCCGCACCGTCGAGCAGTGCATCGAAACCCAGGGCATCGAGCAGATATTCCCCTCCGGGCACGATCCGCGCTCCGAGCAGAACGCGCGCAGCGAGACCCATGCCGCCGGCTGCACCGGCTCCGAAGGCATCGCGCGCATCCACGCCCACCGCCTGGGCGAGCACGTCGGCGAAGTGCGCCATCCCCGCTTCGAGTTCCGCGCAGATCTCGGGCGTAGCGCCCTTCTGCGGGCCGAATGTATATGTCGCGCCATCGGGTCCCAGAAGCGGGTTGTCGACGTCGCAGAGCGCCGTGATACGCGTCCGGGCTATACGCGGATCGAGGTTCGCGAGGTCTATCTCAGCCACGGCGGCAAGATCAACCCCGCGGCCTTCGAGCTCCCGTCCTTCCGCATCGAGGAACCGTGCTCCGAGCGCCCGCGCGGCGCCCATGCCGCAGTCGTTGGTGGACGATCCTCCCAGCGCGAGCGCAATCTCCCGCGCACCCGCATCGAGTGCATCGCGTATGGCTGCCCCGAACGCAAATGTGCTGGTAAAGCGCGGGTCGCGCTCGTCTTCGGGGATCAGCGTGAGCCCGCAGGTCTGGGCCATCTCGAC
>CAMZCV010000271.1 GCA_947305035.1 uncultured Coriobacteriales bacterium
GCGGGCGACCACGTGGGCACCCGCCATGGAGGACGTCGACGAGGGGATAGGCGACGCGGCAAAGACGGCCACCGACTACATCACCGACGTGACGAGCGACGGCATCTGGGTCACGCCCGAGGACGCCAAGCCGGTGAACGGGGCAGCCGCGGCCACCACGAGCGGCTGGCACATCGCTGACGCGCTGGAGCTGTTCCGACAAGGGGCGAGCGTCTTTCGCGTGTGGGTCGAATCGAACATGACAAAGCTACGCATCGGCGACGAGAGCGGCAAGCACCTGCTGATGGACGGCGAAGGGATATCACTCAAGAGCGCAGCCGCGCTCATGGCGCGTATCAAGACCGTGACGAACATGACGACCATAACGGGGCGTCTCACCTTCGACTCTGGCGACCGCGCATTTGTGGAGGGCGGCTACAACCAGACCAACAGGTCCGCCGAGGTCGAGATCGTAGCAGACCATGGCGAGAGCGGCGACACGTCGCCATACGGCCACAGGGCGCTCATCAGCTTCGCATCGGTGTACAACGGAATACGGCAGCGGTACGAGTCGAGCATCGAGCTCGCAGCCGACACCATCGGATTAAGCGACGCGGAGAACGCGACGACCACCGTTGGGATGCAGCAGGCGATGTCGCACATCATCGGGGGCATCGAGCTGTACGCGGGCTCATATTCGGCATCCGCAGCGAGCTCAATCACGCTCAGCGAGACGGCGGCGAACTTCTCGCGCCTGCTCGTGGAGTACGAGGATTCGACGGGTCGCAAGGGCAGCGTGTGGGTCGACTCGCCCGACGGCTCGACGTTCTCCATGCAGACCGTCGGCGGCAACAGCAGCGCGGGCATGGTGACGCGATTCAAGACGGCTGTGGCGAGCGGTACGACCATCGACACCCAAAAGGACAGCTACAACCGGTACACCTACGGCAAGGTGACGGTCTCGCCATCGGGCGGCGTCACGTTCGCCAACGCGCAGGAGATCGGAATCACCAAGGTAGTCGGATTCAGGTAAGGAGGTCGCATGATCATACTCAAGGCCGACGAGCGGCAGGCCTGCGCACGGACGGTCGGGCGCGTCACGACGGGCAGCGTGGGCATCCCCGTGGAGCTGGAGCTCTCGGACGACTTCGACGGATTGGCCGTCACCATATGCTTCGAGTGCGGTGACAGCAAGGCCGATGTCGTATGGTACGACGGCGCGGAGGTCACCGTCCCCGCGCAGCTTCTCGCGCACGAGGGCGAGAAGCTCAAGGTTGGCGTATACGGCGCGAGGGCCGACGGCGAGGTCGTGATTCCCACCGTCTGGGCCACGGCGGACGTGGTGCGGCTCGGTGCCGTGCCGTCCGGCGTGGACCCGTCGCAACCGGAGCCCGACTGGACGGCGCAGGTGCAGAGCATCGCCGCCGAGGCCATCGAGACGGCGAACGCGGTCAAGGCGGCTGCGGACGCCGGCGAGTTCGACGGCTTCAGCCCGATCGCATCGGTGGCGAAGAGCGGCGACACGGCCACGATCACTATCACCGACAAGGACGGCACCACGACCGCCGACGTCAACGACGGCATCCAAGGCGCGGACGGCGTCAGCCCCTCCGTCGCAATCACCGACTCCGACTCCTCCCACACGGTCACGATAACCGACTCCACGGGGGACCACAGCTACACGGTCCCGACCTACGCGGACGAGGAGCAGGCACGCGAGGACGCATGGGACGCGCTAGAATCCACCGTGACCGACGCTCGTGACGAGGCATTGTCGGCGGCTGCGCTTGCTAGAAACGTCAATGGCAACAGGCTCGCCAAGACGCTTTCGGGAACCGTGCTCACCGCAGATGACGCATACGCGGCACCGCCCATTGATGCGGTTATATACGGCGCGAGCACTCAGGACGGCACGCCCACACCATCGGCCCCTGTGCCAATCGAGAGTGTTGACGCGCTGACGCTCCACGCGACCACGGTGCCGCTTGAGGGGCGCAACCTGCTGCGAAAAACGGGTGACTTTGCAGCAGCAGACATTGTACGTCTGCGCTCCACAGTACCGGAGCCGGGCATCGCCCGAATTACCCCGACGACAAGCTCTGCCTTTGTGAAGTTCAAGGTCGACTACCTCGACTTCGACGAGTACGGCGATGGAACCTACACCGTCTCCTTCGACGCTAGGCTCGCGGACGTGGAGAGCAGCTACACGTCAAACAGCCTCATAGTGTACTTCGGATTCAACGTGCCGAGTCGCATCGGCAGTGTCCTCAACAGCTCATACGACCGGTATGGCAGCGCGACCGTAGCCACGAACGCGCTCACGTCGGACTGGCAGCGGCTACACGCGACGTTCGACGTGCCGGACGACCTCAAGACCGGTCAGGCGTCCGCGCTCGTGGCGGGGTCGCAGATGTCGGTTCAGCTCGGCGAGAACGGCTCCAACAAGCCGATTGATGTCCGCCGAGTCAAGCTGGAACGTGGCACCGTGGCGACTGACTGGACGCCCGCCATCGAGGACGCAGACGCGACCGGATGGCCCGTGAGCATCGGCCTACAAGGCTATCAGCTCCGCTCGCTGCCTGACGGCACTCGTGACGAGCTGACGCTGACGCCCGAGGGGACGGCGTACCGCGTGACGCTCACTCAGCGGGTGGGCAGCACGACCACCGCAGCGACGGATGGCATCACGGGCACCGTGGGCGTTGACGTGATGAGCACGACGGGCGAGATAGCGGACGGTCCGACCGTGACCTACGCGCTCACTGACGAGCAAACCATCGACCTCGGCACCGTGGCCATGTCCGACTTGCCAGCGCCCGACGTGAATGTGTGGGCAGACGGCGGCTCCGCGCAGCCCTCGCTCTCGGTCACCTACGAGCGGGACTTGGGGATTGTCATAGCCAACCTCGAAGCGGCCATAGCCGACCTCGCCACGAGCTAGGTCACTGAAAGTTCACTGAGCTAAGGAGCAACCATGATTGATTACGAAGGC
>CAMZCV010000272.1 GCA_947305035.1 uncultured Coriobacteriales bacterium
GGCCGGATTCGTCCTCGCTGTAGGTGAGCGGCTTGGCGACATCGTGCAGGAGCGCCGCCCAGCGCATGGCAGCATTCGCGCAGCCCGCCGTGACGCACTCCATACCGCGCACCACGCGCACGGTATGCTCGTAGGCATCGTGGGCATGGTAGGGACTGTTCTGCGCGAAACCCACCAAGGGCTTGAGCTCGGGGATCGCCTCCACCATGACGGCCCGCTCGCGCTCGAGCGCCCACGCGAGGCGGCCCGTAGCGAGGATGCCGGTGAGCTCCTGTCCGATGCGCTCCTGCGCGATCAACGCAAGCCGCGGGGCGAATTCGGCGAGCGCGTCATGGGTGCGCTCCTCCACATCGAAGCCGTAACGTGCGGCGAAACGCACCGCCCGGAGCACCCGCAGGGCATCCTCGTCGAAACGGTCGCGCGCATCTCCCACGGCGCGCACAAGGCCCGCAGCAAGATCCTCAGCGCCACCGAACACATCGAGCAGGCCACGCTCGGGATGGTAGGCCATGGCGTTGATGGTGAAGTCGCGGCGGGCGAGGTCCTCGCGCACATCGCGCACGAAGCGCACGCTGTCGGGATGGCGCGCGTCGGAGTAGACGCCATCCACGCGGTAGGTGGTGACCTCCACGGGCTTGCCCTCCGAGACGGCGGTCACCGTTCCGTGCTGCGTTCCCGTGCGATGGACCGCAAGCCCCGCCGCCTTCAGCGCCCGCTCGCTCTCCTGCCATGGCGCCGACGTGCACACGTCCACGTCGTGGGAAGCGCTTCCGAGCAGGGCGTCGCGCACCCAGCCGCCCACCACCCACGCCTCGTTTCCCGAGGTTTCGAGGGCAGCAAGCACGGCTGCTGCATAAGCGGGAAGTTCGGGGATGCAATCAATCATTGAATTCCCTTTAACGGATCACGCTCGAACGACAGCTTCGAGTATACCGTGCTATGCTCGAATACGTTCGAACGTCGTCCGAGATTGGAGAGAGCAGATGGATGAGAGCAGGAGCGTCACCTTCGACGACATCGCAGGAGCGCGAGAGGCCTTCCGCGAGAGCCGGGCGAACATCATCGCCAAGAACGCTGTGACCGCACAGGGCATCCGCAACGTCGCACGCGTGCCCGAGGCCATGGCCGCCAACGCGATCGGGGCCTTCGACATCGAGGTCAATCAGGGCGACCGCACCGATCAGCAGCGCAGCGGCCGCTGCTGGATGTTCGCATCGCTCAACACCTTCCGCATGCGCATCATCAAGAAGTACAACCTCAAGTCCTTCGAGCTCAGCCAGTCCTACCCCCTCTTCTTCGACAAGCTCGAGAAGGCCAACTGGTTCCTCGAGAACATCCTCGACACCTTCGGCGAGCCGCTCAACGGCCGTCTCATGGCCTACCTGCTGAGCGACCCCGTTGCCGACGGCGGCCAGTGGGACATGTTCAAGAGCCTCGTCAAGAAGTACGGCGTGGTGCCCAAGGAGATCATGCCCGAGACCGCATGCTCCAAGGCCACGCGCGAGATGGACTCGTACCTCACGCGCTACCTGCGCGGCGCCGCCAAGCGGCTGCGCGAGAGCCACTTCGCAGGCGTGGGCTACGACGATCTGCGCGACATGAAGAAGGTCATGATGGAGGAGGTCCACAGCCTGCTCACCACCTGCCTGGGCGAGCCTCCCACCAGCTTTGACGTGCGCCTGCGCAACAAGGAGGACGAGCTGGTCCTCACCGGCACCTTCACCCCGCAGGAGTTCTTCGCCGAGGCCGTGGGCATGGAGATCGACGACTATGTCTCGCTCATCTCCGCCCCCACCGCCGACAAGCCCTTTGGCCGCACCTACACCGTGAGCCGCTTGGGCAACGTCCTCGAGGATGGCACCGTGCGCTACCTCAACCTCGAAGTCTCCGAGCTCAAGCGCGCGGCGATCGCCCAGCTCAAGGATGGTCTGCCCGTGTGGTTCGGCTGCGATGTGGACCAGAGCTTCCTGCACGATGAGGGTGTCATGGACCTCGCCACCCTCGACCTCGACGGACTGTTCGGCTTCCCCATCGAGACCTGCATGGACAAGGCCGAGCGCCTCGATTACGGCGAGAGCCTGATGACGCACGCCATGGTGCTCGAAGGCGTGAACCTCGACACCGACGGCAACCCCACCATGTGGAAGGTCGAGAACAGCTGGGGCAAGGACCATGGACGCGGCGGCTTCGACACGCTCTCCGACCCGTGGTTCGACGAGTACGTCTACCAGGTGGTCGTCGACAAGAAGTACCTCACCGACGCGCAGCGCCACATCTACGAGACGGCCGAACCCATCGAGCTCGCTCCATGGGATCCGATGGGGTCGCTCGCAGACTAGCAGCTAGAACGGTCCCTGCTCTTTCATCTGGCTCAGTCCTCGCCGCAAAGAGCGCGGCTGCGGAGGTCGCCAGATCAAAGAGCAGGGACCATCTGCCACTCATCAAGGAAACGCTTGGGATAACAGTGGGGCACGCAATGCGTGCCCCGTTTTTCAATCAATCGTCGTTGAAGAGCCAGTTGAGGGTAGCCTCGTCCACGAGGTACTCCATACGCGGATCTAGGCTCTCGCGCGAGCCGTCCGGGAAGTAGAGCGTGCGGCTGGTGCGGCGCGCATAGGTGACGTGCTGGCTCGTCAGGAGCTCGGGCTCCCCTTCCACGAGGCGCGCACCGCACACGCGGCACACGTTGTTCTCGTCGAAATCGTGATTCTCTCTGGCGCCGCAGCGCGTGCACACGCACTTCTCCCCGAGCTGATGCCCCAGCTTGCCGCAAGCGTAGGACTTCACATAGGGGCTCATGCCCGCGGTGTTTATCACGGTCTCGAGGTGGGCGGGGCTGAGCTTGTCGATCTTCTTCCAGAGCCCCTTCGACCCGATGGGAGTCACCCGCTTTCCGCTTATGAGCCACTTCACGAAGACCTCGGGCTTCGCCTTGCGCATGGCCTCCTCGCACACCTTGATGTCGCT
>CAMZCV010000273.1 GCA_947305035.1 uncultured Coriobacteriales bacterium
GGTGTAGCCCTCGCGGCGGTTGTTGCAGCCGTAGTTGTCGATCTGCTGGACGGCTCGGGATATCGATGCGAGGTTCTGTTGGTTGGATCCCAGGTCGTACATCTCGTGGCAGAATTGATGGTACTGCTCGAGCAGAGGGTCGATCATCGAGAGGTCGATAAGCGAGAGCGTGACGAAGCCGCGCGTGTTGGTTGGTTGCGACATGTGGTATGAGTCGCAGATGACTTGTCCAAGCTCGCGTCCGTCTCTTGTGCGACCCAAGTCGCGCCCGTCGCACCCAGGGTTCTGCGAGAGGTAGCGCGCGATGGAGCCGTACTCCCAGCCGTTGCCGGGTTCGCTCTCCTGCGAGGCAACCATGTAGTCGGAATAGGTTGCGAGGACATTCGCGGTCTCGAGCGTGCACATCAGGCAGGCGTCGAAGCCGATGAAATCGAACTTGTCCCACATGATCCCATATGCCTGGTTGAGGGCGGTGTCGAGCTCGCGCAGGTTGAGGGAGTCGCGCTGGTTGAGCTCGTCGAAGCAGACGCCGGTGATGGATCCGCCGCCATGGTCCCAGAGGATGAGCCCCATGTGCTCGGAGGGATAGTTGCCGATGCCCCAAGTGAGGAACTCGCTCAGCGTGGCGGCCTCGCCCATGCTGGAGGGGGCCACGTTTCCGACCTCGCGTATCTGTCCGTTCTGGATGAGGTAACGGCCGAGCCTGCGGGTGCTTACGGTGTTGTTGCGCCATGTACGGGCTCCGCCAGTCTGGACAACGAAGCGCACGTTGCTTCCGGTGCATCCGGAGAGCATCTCGCTGATGTCTTTCGTACCTGCGCCGCTTTTAGACTCGAGGTCGGACCCGCAGAGGTAGACGAAGATGGTCCATGAGCCCTCGGAGAGGTTCGCAGGCCGCGTGCCACCAGGCCGTGCACGCTCGATCTGCAGGCTTTCGCCTGTCTGCTGCGCGCTCATGGAAATACCCGTGGCGGCTCGTGCGGGCAGCTCCTCGGGCTCTGTCTGGCCGTCGCCCTCTGCCGAGGTGGCCTGTGCGTCAATGCCCGACGAGGGCTCGGATGGCGAGCTGAGGCCTTTCCATGCAAGGAAGGCGATGAGGCAGCACGCAAACAGTGCGATGGCGGCGATTGCGAGCTTTCGGTTGCTTCGTTGGGAAGACTTCTCGTCCATATGTGTCGCTCCTTGAGTGGCGTGCGTCTAGGAGAGGGCGGCCTTGATGTTCTGCAGAAGTTCTGCGAGCGCTTCTGAATCTGGGGAGGTGATGCCGATCTTGCCGATCACGAGCATGCCGCGGTTGAAGGAGATGGCGCAGTCTGCGAACATCTCCCAGCTGAGATTCGCGGAGCCACCCTTGCCGTCCTGCAGGTGGAAGCCCGAGGAGGAGAGCAGCACGCCTGCAGTCTGGGTGAGGCTCGACAGATTGGTGAAGAGGTATAGTTCGTCGCTTGCGGCAAGTTTGAACATGCTGCACAGGGATTTGGACGACTGTGCGAGCTTGTCTCCCCAGAAGGTGCGTTTGAAGACCCGCGCCCCCTTGGCCTCGACGAAATCGGAAATAACCTTTCCGACGCTCGGTTTTCCCACGGTCACTCCCGGCTTGACGGCGGCGCGCAGCGTCCCCGTCCTGTGCTCTGCGTTGCCTGTGACCTTCTTGCGTTTCTTTCCGGATTCAGTCGCCATTTCCATCCCCATGTGACGTAGCCCGCATGCTTGTCTATCAGTTTATCTTACGGGAAAGGAACGGCACACCGTTCAGAGAGCGGCGTGCCGATTACCGGATGATTTTCTCGGGAAGCTCCAGCTGGCGTTATATCGTGTTTGCTTATCGACTCGTGTCATACATTAAGCGGCTAACAGGTTATCGTTAAGATTGAGTCGTTGCCACCGGAATCATGAGAAAGGAAACCCGTCATGGCAGAGAAGCTGCGCGTCGGCGTCATCGGTTGCGGGCGTTGGTCCAAGATGGCGCATATCCCCGGCTGGGTGAGAAGCGACCTGTGCGAGCTCGTTGCGGTGTGCGACCGCGATAAGTCGCGCGCTCTTGAAGCCGCCGAGCTGTTCGGCATCCCCGAGGTCGTCGACGATCCCGAAGAGATGATTCGCCGCGATGACCTCGACGTTATAGACGTGTGCACCAACCTCGAGGGGCATGAGCCTCTGTCAGCGCTCGCCATCGAGTACGGCAAGCACGTGCTGGTCGAGAAGCCCGTCGCCCAGGACTTCCGCCGCGTCAAGGAGCTTGACGAGCTGGCCAATGCCAAAGGGCTCAAGACCAAGGTTGGCCTCACATTCCGCTATGCTCCGGCGGTGCAGTATATGTTCGACCTCGTGCGCGATGGCAAGATCGGCACGCCGTGGCTCTTTAACGGCTACGAGCAGAACTCGCAGTTCCTGAATCCGTGGTACGCGCGTGACAAGCGCCTGCGCAAGGACTGGCCCGAGCTTCCCATCGTGGGTACGGACCCGGATCCCAAGGCTATCGTCATCGGTTCCGTGGAGGGCTACGGCGCCCCCACCATCGACATCGGCCTCGAGCTCATCGGCATCGGCGGCGACGACATCGAGAGGCTCGTCTGCGAGATGGCGAACCTCCTGCACGAACGTCGCCGCTTCGGGGATAGCGACACGCTCGAGCCCATCAACTGGGACGACGCCGATATGTGGATCGCCCGCACCCGGAAGGGCAACCTCTTCTCCATGCAGACCTCGTTTGTGACCACGGGAAACTATCCCGGCATCACCGCATGGATCTACGGCGATAAGGGGGCGCTCAAGGCCACCCTCATAGCCGACCCCGAGACCGGCGCCATCCAAAAGCTCGAGTATGCTGACGGATGGGCTTCTCCCGATGCCGATGCGGCTGCCGTCAAATACCGCGAGCTCGAGATTCCCGACAAGTACTGGAACCCCGGCCACCAGCCCGACGACGAGTGGGACACCGCGTTCTACGGCTGCCTCATCCAGA
>CAMZCV010000274.1 GCA_947305035.1 uncultured Coriobacteriales bacterium
AGAGACCGCGGTAATCGGAGAAGTCCATACCCACCGGAGCGTCCTCGGGCAGCTCCATGATGCCCGTATGGTCGTTGTCCAGGGCGAGCTCGCGGCCCGAGCAGCACATGCCGCAGCTCTCGTAACCGCGGAGCTTGCTCTTCTTGATCTTGAAGTCACCGGGCAGCACGGCGCCGATCATGGCGACGACCACCTTGAGGCCGGTGCGCATGTTGGGTGCGCCGCAGATGATCTGCAGCGGCTCGGGCTTGCCGTCGGCGCCGAGGTTCCTGTTGCCCACGTCGACCTTGCAGAGCCACATATGGTCGGAGTCGGGATGCGGCACAGCCTCGATGACATAGCCCACGACCACGTTGTCGAGGTTGGCGCCCACCTTCTCGACCGCCTCGACCTCGGTGCCCGTGTGGACGTACTCGGCAACGATCTCGGGCACGGAGGGCAGGCCGCACACCATCGAATCGAGCCACTCATATGAAACGCGCATGATGATCTCGCT
Source organism: uncultured Coriobacteriales bacterium (assembly GCA_947305035.1). Lineage (GTDB taxonomy): Bacteria > Actinomycetota > Coriobacteriia > Coriobacteriales > Atopobiaceae > RUG721. Next base: position 497 of record CAMZCV010000274.1, read on the forward strand.
TTCTTCTCGCGCGGAGGATTAGAACTGACGGAGGAAGCGCATGTCGCCGGTCATGAGCATGCGCAGGTCGGGCAGGTCGTAGCGCAGCGCCGCGACACGCTCCACGCCGATGCCGAAGGCGAAGCCGGTGTACTTCTCGGGGTCGATGCCGCAGTACTGGAAGACGTTGGGGTCGACCATGCCGCAGCCCAGGATCTCGATCCAGCCCGTGTTCTTGCAGAAGCGGCAGCCCTTGCCGTGGCAGACGCCGCAGGAGACGTCAACCTCGCAGCTGGGCTCGGTGAACGGGAAGAAGTGCGGGCGGTAGCGCGTGGCGCGGTCCTTGCCGAAGATCTCGCGCGTGAAGTAGTCGAGCGTGCCCTTGAGGTCGCCAAAGGTGATGCCCTCGTCGACGACGAGGCCCTCCACCTGCGTGAACTGCGGCAGGTGGTTGGCATCGGCGGTATCGGGACGGAACACCGTGCCCGGGCAGATCATGTAGATGGGCGGCTTGCGGGTTTCCATCACGTGCACCTGAACGCCCGAGGTCTGGGTGCGCAGCAGCACGTCGCTCTCGCCGAGTACATGGCTCTCCTTGCCCTCGGGGGCGTTGTCCACCACGTAGAAGGTGTCCTTGGCCGAGCGGCTGGGATGGTCCTCGGGAGCGTTGAGCGCCGTGAAATTGTACCAGGTGGTCTCCACGTAGGGACCGTCCTCGACGGTGTAGCCCAAGCCTACGAAGATATCCTCTATCTCCTCGCGGATCTGGCTGATGAGGTGCTGGGTGCCCTGGGAGAGGTAGCGGCCGGGCAGCGTGACGTCCGCCGCCTCGGCGTTGATGCGGGCGGCAAGCTGGGCCTTCTCCAGGTCGGCACGACGGCTCGCGATGGCCGCCTCCAGCCGAGCGCGCGCCTCGTTGGCGAACTTGCCCACAACCGGGCGCTCCTCGGGGGTGAGCTTGCCCATCATCTTCATGATGGCGGTGAGCTTGCCCTTCTTGCCCATCATGGCGATGCGGACCTGCTCGAGCGCATCGGGCGTGCCCGCGTTCTTCAGACCTTCCTCGGCTTCAGCCTCTATGGCCTTGAGGTCGTCGAGTATCGACATGTTCCGTGCCTTCCCTTCCGCCGCACTTGCGGCAACAAAAAACCGCCCTTGACCTGCATGCCAAGGACGGATTGAATCCGCGGTACCACCTTGATTGCCGTACGCGTTGTCTCTCGCGAGCGACCACTCGTTTGGCCCCGTGCCGTGGGGCTGACGGCTTCCCTACTGGCGCCGCATGCGGCCGTTCAGGTTGCAGCTGGTGGAGTGAACTCCGGGTCTCAGGGACCGTGGGCACCTCTCAACCGGTGGATGCCCTCTCTGTCCGTTCCCGACGCGAGCCCCGAACCTCTCCGTCATCGCCTAAGGTGGTATTCTAGCACGTTTTTCTCAGCGTGCCGATAAAAGCTCTCGTTTGCCTCATCTCGAAACGTGCGCGCATGGAGGCTGGCGGCACCGACGCTGGCTCCGCTCATCCCGCCGGGAATCGCTTCTGTGAAAACAACCCGAACGGACAATTCCCGTATCCCCCTCGGCTGCTAGAATTACCCATAGGGTCGAACCTGCTCGGAAGGACACGCAATGAAACGGCGCCTACGCTTCCTGATTCCCTTGCTCATAGCGTTTATCGCGCTTCTTCCCTGCCTGGCGCTGGCAGACCCCGAAACCGACACCGAGGGCGAGCACGTGCACACCCTTCAGCATCTCCTCGAATCACCCGCCACCTGCACGCTGGACGGCATGCACGAGCATTACCGCTGCACCGAATGCGGAGAGCGTTTCTGGGATGCCGGCGGCACCGTGCCCGTCGACGGCAAGGAGTGGTCCATCCCCGCAACGGGGCATGACTGGAGCGAGTGGCAGGGCACCGAGGCAACGTGCCTTGAGACGGGCCATAGGTCGCGCACCTGCAGCGTTTGCGGCGCCGTAGAGGAAGAGGACCTTCCGCTGGCAGATCATGCTTGGACAGAATGGGTGGAGACTCCCCCCAAATGCATCGAGGGCGGGATGCGCGAGCGAACCTGCACGGTCTGTGGTGAGCGAGAGGTTGAAGGGCTGCCCGCGACGGGGCACAACTGGGTTGCAGTTCCCGAGAAGGCACCCACCTGCTCAGAAGCCGGTAACTCCGCATACGAATATTGCGCCAACTGCAACATAATCGTCGAGAGCTCCTCCACCATGGTAGTGCTCGAGGTCGTGCCGTACATCCCCGCCACCGGACACAACTGGGGCTCGTGGACCGTCATCGCCGAGCCAACCTGCTCGTCCGAAGGAACCGAGCAGCGCACGTGCAGCAAATGCGGCACGGTCGAGCATCTCTCAATTCCCTCCACCGATCACACCTGGGGAGATTGGGAGACCACCAAGGAGGCCAGCTGCTCCGCTGCCGGCGAGGAAACGCGCACGTGCGAGGTCTGCGGCCAGACCGAGACCCGCACC
>CAMZCV010000275.1 GCA_947305035.1 uncultured Coriobacteriales bacterium
CGAGCTCCTGGGTGGCGAAGGGCATCTGGATGGCGACCTGGGCGGTCGTCATCATCCGACTCGTCTCCACGTGGTTGTGCCCGAGCGGCAGCACCGAGTTCATGCCCTCGCGCTGCCGGTAGTCCAGCGTGTCGACTTCGATGGAGTTGCGGCGTGCCGTCGCCACGATCTGCATCACCTGGTCGTCGAGCTCCTTGCGCGTGGGCGCGTAGGTGTAGGCGAGCCCCGTGTAGACGAACAGGCGCTGGTTCTTGTTCTGCAGGTGGTCGAGCAAATCCTCGGCCTCTTCCTTGGAGTATTTGAGCTCCGAGGGCAGTATCTGGAAGTCGTAGCCCTTCTTCACGGCGCTCATCTGCTCGTCGATGATCTCCTTGTCCATCCACGCGAGGCGCTTCTTCACGAACGCGACCGCATTCGCCTTGTCGATCGCCTGGACGTGCAGCGTCACGGCGAGCGGGATGGGAAGATCGATGATTTCGGCGAGGCACCGGTCGGAAAGCTCGCTGCCGAAACGGTGCAGGCTCAGCACTTCGCACCACGTCCCCTCGCTCTTGAAGCACGTGGCTGCGCCTTCCGGCTTGAAGTCGAGCGACATTGGAGCGATGAGGTCCTTGGTTGTCGTGCCGTGCGGACCAACGGCTTCCCAATCGAAGGAGAAGTTCTGCCCCGGGCGGAGCAGCGAGTGTATGGTCCGTAGGCGCTCCTCGCCGTCGAGCATGCGGGCGCCGCTCTTGATCTTCGCGAGAGTCTGCACCGCGTCTGCGCGCATGCGCGCGAGCTTAGGAATTGCGGCGTCAACGCTTCCGGCGCCGACGGAGAACGTGAGGTAGCGGTTGCGCACGAGGTTCGAGACCCCCTCGCGCATCTTGTCGTTGAGTATCTTGTTGTACTCGGCTGCATAGGCCGCGGTGGCGGGGTCGTCCGTCCGGAAGAACGCCTTGCGGCCTATCTCGGATGCCTGTATCGGCGTGTTCACGACCGACAGCTGCACGCAGGTCTCGGCGCCGAAGTAGTCGAACAGCTGGCACCAGCTGGAGAAGATGGCCTGCTGGCTCTCCTCGCGCGCGGACTGGTAGCTGATGTCGTCGAAGGCGATGGTCTGGCTGAACAGCCCCTCCTCGACCTGGCAGGTGCCGTCGCGGTACATGAGGTCGTAGCCTATGGCCCCGCACACGTCCTTGGCCGCTCGCCGGCGCCTGCGCTGCCGCGCCGTCTGGTCGGTGAGCTGCTTCTCCTGTTCGCGTATGCGCACGTCGATCGACTTCGAGCGCCTTGCACGGCGAAGCTTCCTTTCGTCGGCGGCACCCTCGGCCTCGGGGACCTTACGTTTCTGAAAGATCACGGCGTTCCGCCCCCTTCCTCTTCGCCAGCCTTCTCGCCCTGCGGTCGGGCTTTGGCTTCTCGATTTGGGCGAGCGCGCCCACCCCGTTGCACGCCCTGTACGCGAGCTTCCCGTCGGAGAGGGCGTGCTCCATGTACAGGGGGATGAACTTCTCGGCCACAAGTCCCTTGGGACGCCAGAAGCCCGCGAGCCAGAACGGCATCGAGCAGGCCATGACGGGCAGAGTCGCGTCCGAAACCTCGATTCCGAGGCAGAAGTAGCTGACCGCGGCCGCGGCGACGGAGGCGGCGAGCCCGCCTGCGGTGCAGGCGAGCGTGCGCACGGACATCTTGCCCACGACCTTCTCGGTGTACTCGCCGATGTCCTTGTGTACTGCTACGCTGAGCATGCCGGCACCTCCTTATGCCGGCAGCCAGCTCGTGTCGAGCTGCCCGAAGTACACCGAGGCTGCGATGATGATGGCGCCGCCTGCGATGGTCGATATGGCGCTCGCTATCTGCGCGCCGCCCTGCTGCTCGCGGATGGCCAGGCCGAGCGAGACTGCGCCCCATACGACCAGGAAGCCGCCTAAGAACGTGACGCAGCCCGAGACCAGGCTGATGATGTTGTTGAGCATCTTCGCGCTCCTTCGTATCCCGGCGCGGCAGTTGGTTGTTGGAAGCGCCGCGCCATGCCTTTACAATTCGGTTGGAGCCTCGCGCTCCTTCGTATCGGGCGGCGGCCCCCTCCTCGGAGTTGGAAGCCCGTCGAGGGCCGGGCAGCTCGGCCTGGTCGCCGCCTTTTCGTCGCCGGGACTCATCGGCCCTCGCCGCGCCTTTCCATGTACTCGCCGAAATCGAACGGCTCGGCGTACGCCGCGCCCTCGTGCCCTGGGTAGGCCTCTGGGTAGAGCGGGTGCATCGTCACGTCGTATTTGCGGTCGACGAGCGGGTCGGTGCCCGCGATGAGGACGATTGGCCACCTCCGCGGCCTGGATCAGGTCGCGCTCGAGCGTGTTCCAATTGCGCGTGGACGACGGCATCGCCCCGCGGCTCTCGTTCCAGGTGACGGTGCCGACGGTCTGCTTGCCGACAGTCTCGGAGATCTCCTTGACGGTTTCCGTCGACTTGCCGCCCAGGAACAGCGTCGTGTCGCAGCAATCGACTATCACCGAGGCGTCGTCGCCGTACTTGGACTTGAGCTGGGAGAGGGACTGCAGGCCGACCGACATCGAGATGTTGCGGCTCCGGATGACGGCCACGGCCTTCTCGACGTCGGGTAGCTTCCCGATGTTGGCGAACTCGTCGTACATGAGCTGCACAGGGACGGGCAGGCTGCCGCCGTACTCGACGAGGGCCCGCTTGCAGAGGATGTTCATCGTCTGCCAGAGCATGATGGCGAACAAAAACGAGTAGAGGCCCGAGGTGTCGGACATCACTGCGAAGATCGCCCGGCGGCCGTCCGCGTCGCCGAGCTTGTCCAGCTGCATCTCGTCGAAGCTCACGAGCTCGCGGACCTGTGGGATGGCGAAGGGCTCCATGCGCACGTTGCATGAGACGATTATCGACTTGAGCGTCTTGCCCGCGGCGTCCTTGAACATCTTGTAGTGCAGGAGGCAGAAGTCGTCCTCGA
>CAMZCV010000276.1 GCA_947305035.1 uncultured Coriobacteriales bacterium
GCGAGCATCTGCAGTAGGTCGAGCACCTGGCCGATGCCGTCGCCCAGGTTCTCCATGCGGTTGACGTAGGGCGCCAGATAGTCGGCGCCGTTCATCGCCGCGAGGAACGCCTGGTCCGCCGAGTAGATGGCAGTGGCGAGCACGCATAGCCCCTCCGCCTTGGCGGCCTTGATGGCCTTCATGCCCTCGACGGTGACGGGGATCTTCACGCCCATGTTCTTCTCGCGCAGGCTGCAGATGCGCCGCGCCTCGCCGAGCATCCCCGGGGCATCCTCGGCGATGACCTGCATGAAGAGCTTCTGATCGGGCGCGAGCGCCTCGGTCATCTCGGCTGCCACCTGCTCGGGCGTCTTGCCGGAGCGCGTGATGATGGTGGGATTGGTGGTGGCACCGGCAACGGTGAGCACCTCTGAAAGCTCGGATACAACCTTGGCGTCGGCACTGTCGATGAAGAGTTCCATGGGAAGCCTTTCTCAAAGCGGCCATTGTGCAGCTGGCCGCGGATTGTTTACCCTTTACATGATACAGGTTCGACCGAAGCGACAGGAGCTTTCCATGGACGTGCGCATCTCGCCTTCGCTCATGTGCTGCGACCTCATGCGCATCGGCGATGAGATCCGCACGCTCGAAACCATCGCCGACGAGTACCACTTCGACATCCTCGATTGGCATTACTGCAAGAACCTCTCCCTTGCTCCGTGCTTCATCAAAGGCGCGCGGCGCATCACCGGGAAGCCTCTCGAGGCGCACCTCTACGTGGACAATGTGGACGACGACCTCGTGGGGCTCTGCCTCGCAAGCGGCGCCACCACGGTGACCGTCGATCCGCTGATCGCGGGTGAGAACGTCTGGCGATTCGCGCAGATGTGCCACGCTCGCGGACAGCGCTTCGGTCTGTTCCTCAACCCCGCTGTTCCGCTCGAGGAGGCGCTGCCGTTCCTCGAGGTCACCGACCGCCTGCTCACGCTCACCGTGGAGCCCGGCTTTCCCGGACAGGAGTTCCAGCGGCCGGTGCTCGAGAAGATCGAGAAGGCCGCCCGGCTGCGCGACAGCCTGGGTCTGCCGTACGACATCGAGTCCGACGGCTGCTGCAATGAGCGCTGGTACAGGGCGCTTCGCGATGCGGGGACCGATACGTTCGTAATCGGCGGCAGCGGGCTCTTCAACAAGGCGCCCACCACCGCCGAAGCCGTAGAGATATGCAAACGTGAGCTTGAGCTTGCGCTCAGCTCGTAATCCATGCGCTAGCTGATGCTGTACGACACCGTCACCTGCGCCTCGATGCTCACCTGGCCGGGAGCGATATCTGCGACCTTGGCCATGGTGCCGCCCGCCTCGTCGGCCACAACGGCCGCCTCGGAGTTGGAGTAGCGGTAGCCGGAATAGGAGTATCCCTCGGTGATGTTGACCACACGTCCGAGCGTGACGCCTGCGGCTGACGCGAGGACCTGCGCCTTTGCGCGCGATGCCTCAACCGCCTGGGCAAGGGCGTCGGCATATGCCTCATCGTAGGAGCTCACGTAATAGCGGGGGCCATCGACGCCGGTTGCGCCCGCGGCGATGCAGGCACCCATGAGGTCGGCCACAGCGTCGATGTCCACACCCGATACCTGGATGGTGGTGCGCATCTCATACCCCACGATATCGTTGCCGCCGTACGCGATAGCCGTATCGGCGGCAGGCTCCTCTGCGAAACCGTACTGCGGCGACAGATCGGTATAGAGGGTCTGGATGTCCTTCTCGTCGATTCCCGCTGCCTTGAGCGCCGCGATCACCGCATTGGTGGGGTCGGCGTTGGCCGCGCTGGCCTCCTCGGGCGTAGTGCCCTGCGTGACGACGGTCAAGTTGAAGCTGGCCTTATCGGGCTCGACCTTGACCTCGGCCGTAGCGTTGACCGTGATGACATGTTCCTGCTCCGCCATGGTTACCGTCCCTCCGCTTCCGCATGCGGCAAGCGCGCAGCACAGGGCAAACGCGCCTGCGATACCGAGCAAACCTTTAGATGCCTTCATAGTAGCCTCCCAATTGTTGGTGCCTGTTATATAGGATACGAGCGACAGCTGTTGTTTGTCGGCTTTTGGGACACCTGTCCGGTTGCTGTCCCAAAGTGTCCCAGTAACCGGGCAGGGTGCCGAACATAGCGGCCAATAAGGGTTACCAGCGTGTGTTCCAGCCGGTCATGAGGCGCATACCGTTGAGGATGACGATCAGCGCCACGCCCGTGTCGGCGAAAACTGCAGCACCCATACCCGCAACACCGCATATAACCAGCACGAAGACGAGCGCTTTCACGAGGATGGCGAACACGATGTTCTCCTGAACCACGTGCATGGTCCGCTCGGCGAGGCGGAAGAAGGCCGGTAGCTGGGAGATGTCGTCGGAGAGAAGCGCGACATCGGCCACCGCAAGTGCCGTGTCGGATGCAGCTGCGCCCATGGTAATTCCCAGATTCGCAGCAGCAAGCGCCGGCGCATCGTTGATGCCGTCGCCCACCATGGCAACCCGCTCGCCCCTGCCCTGCAGCTCGCGGATGCGAGCGAGCTTGTCATCGGGAAGCAGCTCTGCGGAGTAGCCCAGGTTTCCGATCTCCGCGGCGACCGCAGCTGCAGCGCGGGCATTGTCGCCGGTAAGCATCTCAAGCTCGCGAACAGCTGCAGCACCTTTGAGCGTGCGCATCGTCTCGGACGTGCTCGGCCGCAGCGTATCTGCCACCGCAATCGTGCCCATGACCATGTCTCCGCAGGTAACGACGAGGGCAGTTGCCCCCAGCCCGTTCATGCGCTCGAGATCTTCGAGCACCTTGCTGCCGAGCTCGATACCGAATCCCTTGATGAAGGACGGCTTGCCGATAGCGCAGACCCGATTCGCGGCGTCTATTCCGCACATGCCGCTGGAAGCAACCTCGCGAACCTCGTCCATCACGAG
>CAMZCV010000277.1 GCA_947305035.1 uncultured Coriobacteriales bacterium
CGGACGCGCGACTGACTGCAGTCCAGCACGAAGTCGGTAATCGAGCACACGAAGTCGGTAGAAAAAATGCGGATTGCCGAGTATGCCTTTTCTGAAACCGCAGGTAGAGCGCGCGAGTGATAGCGAATCTGCCCAAGCCACCTACCGACTTCGTGAAGCCCTCCTTTTTCTGTCGCCAAGAAAAGGGCCGCCCGATCCGACGCCGGGCGGCCCCTGCAAAATGCAAAGCTTATCGCGGCTAAATGCCTTACTTGTCCTTGGAGTGACGCTCGCCGATCTGGAAATCATCGGAGTGCTCGAACATGAAGCGCACGGTGATGGGGTCGTCGCCGGTGAGCTTCTTGAAGTCGTCGGTGAACTTGTCCATCTTGCCCTCGCGGATTGCCTGCGCGAACGTCACCATGCCGTCGGACGAGAACGGTGCCTCGGAGCCCTTCTGGAACACGCCGTCGGTGGTGCGGGGCACGCCCATGGCGTCGAAGATCTGGTAGTTCTCCTCGTCGGTGACCTCCTGGTAGGTCACGTGGTTGCCCGTGGCCTCGTTGCCGATCTGGACGAACTGCGAGATGGTCATGAGCTCGGGGCCGTTGATGTCGAGGGCCACCTTGTGATACTCATCACCGCGCACGAGGGCGTATGCCACAGCCTTGGCGCAGTCCTTGCGTGAGATGTAGGCCATGAGGCCGTCGCCCTGCGAGTTGGTGAGCACGCCGGTGGTGCGCACGTAGGTGAAGTAGTTGGTGATCATGGCCTCGGCGTACTGGCTGTTGCGCATGAAGATGAAGTCGAGGTCCTGGCTCTTGATGTACTCCTCGGTGTAGATGTGGTCCTTCTTCTCCACGGAGGGATTGGTGGGGTCATCGGCGTTGACGAGGCTGGTGTAGACGATCTGCTTCACACCCGCCGCCTTGGCGCCATCGACGGCGTTTTTGTGGGCGGCCTGGCGTTTGGGCCCGACGAACGGCATGGAGATGAGCGCCAGCCTCTCCGCGCCGGCGAAGGCCTCCGCGAGGCCCTCGGGGTCGTTGAAGTCGGTCACATGGGTCTCGATGCCCATGGCGGCATAGGGCTCGAGCGATGCAGGGTTGTAGCCGCAGAAGATGAGCTGGTCGTGCGGGGCGATCTCGAGCAGGACGCGGGCAGCCTCGCTGCCCAGGTTGCCGTCGACGCCGGTGAGGAGCATCTTTGCCATGGTGGGTCTCCCTTCGCTGTTTTTTGAACGCACTTCTAAAGATACAAAGCGAAGGGGACCGTCGTCATGCGGAGGGAGCCCGACCAGCTGAATGGTCGCATTTTTCTGGCATATGATTAAAGCGAATAACCAAGCTTCTGCAATAGTGAAGCTCGTGCCTCACGCGCGCAGCACTCCCCGCCAACCGCGGACGCCATAGTACGAGTCGGCGCCGTTGTGGAAGGTGAACGTCCTGCCGTAGCGTCGCTCGCAGAAGAGCGCGCCACCCAAGCTCCGCACGTCATCGGGGGTGAGGATCCAGCTCGAGGTCTTGAGGTCGAGCTCCATGATGCCCTGCAACCTGCGGTAGAGCTCCTCGTCCATCAGCTCGACGCCCATCTCCCGCGCCTGGGAGACGGCGCTTCCAGCGGGAGGGTTCTTCTTGCGCTTCTGCAACGCCTCGTCGTCGTAGCAGAGGCTCCTCCTGCCCGCAGGCGATTCCCTCGAGCAGTCGCAGAAAAGAACCTCTCCGGTCTTCTCGTCCAAGGCAATCGCCTCAGGCTCGCCGCCCGTCTCCTCCATGCGGGCGAGCACCTCGAGAGCCTGGGGACTGCCCGCCAGACGCTGTTCGACCTGTTCCCACGTCAGCTCCGGATGGAGCTCCGGATGCTCATCAAAGCGCCTCTTGATCAGATTCAGCATCTTCTCCCCCTTCAGGAGTCCCTCACGCGAGCACGGCGAAGCTCTGCCCCGGCATCGTCAGGCAGCCGTCAGCAAGGGCGGCCTCCCCTATCCGATAGACCAGCTCCCTGCCCGCAAGCTGCTCGCCGTAAAAGCGCTTCTCGCACGACGAGGGGTTGATCGCGAGGACCATCCCTCCCCTGCGGTATACGAACGGGGCTCCGTCCTCGTCATCGTTGATCACCGAGAACGGCGCATCTGCCTGCAGGTCCGCATGCGCGTGGCGGAGCGCCGTGAGCCTCGCAACCTCGGAAAGGAGCGAGCCCGGATCCGCAAGCTGCTCCTCCACGCACGGCGCGTCATCGGACGCATCCAGCGGCAGGTAGAGCTGCTCTGCCGGCGCATGCGAGAAGCCCATGCCCGCGCCGCGGCTCCACTGCATGGGCGTGCGGCTGCCCGTCCTCTGGTAGCCGCCCTCCTTGGTGCGCACGTCGAGATAGCGCATGCCGATCTCGTCGCCGGAGTAGATGAACGGCACGCCGGGCATGGTGAGGATGAAGGCGTAGGCGAGCTTCAGCTCCTCAGCGGAGAGCGTCCGCGCGGGACGCGGCGTGTCATGGTTGCAGGTGATGAGGCTGATGTAGCCATGCTCCCTGCTCTGCTCGTATTTGGGCAGGTAATCGGCGAGGAAGCGCTTGATGCTGCCGCCGCTGTCCCTCTTGAAGTAGCTGTGGTCGCCGCCCTCGGTCTCGTAGTCGCGAAGCAGGGTGTTGTAGCCGTTGAAATGATGGTCCAAGTAGAAATCCGCGTGGAAACCCGCCTGGCAGAGCGCCTGCGCGGGGTTGGACCACTCGCTCACCAGCGCAGCCTCGGGATAGTCGCTGTCCATCATGGCTCGGATGTCGCGCCAGATCGCGCACGTGGCGCTCTTGCACCCGTCGTCGTTCTTCACCAGCGAATCCGCCATGTCCACGCGGAACCCGTCGCAGCCCAGGTCGAGCCAGAAGCGCATCACGTCCTTGATGGCTTCCCGGGTGGCGAGCGCCTCAGGCGAGTCCACGGCGCTCATCCA
>CAMZCV010000278.1 GCA_947305035.1 uncultured Coriobacteriales bacterium
AACGCCATGCCGGCAAGGTTGTTGGGCGTGTTGTCGGCATCCCCGCAAGGGGAGAGGCATGAGTGCACGTGGAAGTCATAGTAGTGTCTGCGCATGGTCGTACATGGCCTAGGAGACGAGCCCCGCAAGCTGCACGGCTGTCTCGTAGATAGGTTTGGCGCTGCTCAGAACGTTGATTCCCTTCTGCTGGGCGGTCTCGACCAGCTCCTGCGGCAGCTCCACACCCTCTGCCAGGATGACGCATGAGGTGTCGGCGAGGCTTGCAACTGCTATCACGTTCACGTTGGTCATGATGGTGATCCATGCGTTGTCCATCTGCGCGCGGCCCATGACCCAGCTCAGGAGATCGCCGATGTATACGCCGTCGATCTCGCGGTCGCCGTCTGGCAGCGATATGGGTTGGAATCCATGCGCCTGGAGTTCGCTGACTTTCATGCCTATCACCTCACTTCTCGAGAATCTTGCAATCCTGCAGGTTCGCCTTGCCCTTCACGATGTCCTCCGCCAGAGCGCGGCAGCTCGGAGCGCCGCAGGCACCGCAGTCGATGCCCGGAAGCTCGTTGCGCAGCCTCTGGATGTCGGCCATCATTCGCATGGACTCGGCCATGTTGTGCGACAGCAGCGACATCGGCTCGTACTCCGGGAGGTCGTTGAACAGGTAGAGCTCGGGGATGTACTCGAGCTCCTCCGGCGAGAGGAAGTTCTTCGAAACGGGCAGGTAGCGCCTGAGCGACTGGAGCCTGGTCTTCGCGATGAAGGGGTTCTGCACCGTGAGCACGCCGCCGACGCAGCCGGCCGTGCAGGCATCCAGCTCGATGAACTTGACCGGGGGGATGTTGCCGTTCTCGATCTGCTCGAGCACGTTGATGACGTTCTCGATGCCGTCGGCCGCGAGGTACTCGTCGTTGAAGAGGGCTGTTGCCTCTCCGCCGGACGTTGCCCAGCCGATGCCTACCATTCCGGACTCCGTCATCGACTCGATGTCTTCGTTGCGGGACATCTTGCTGATGAGGCTGAAGTACACGTCGCTCATGGAGATGACCACATCGACGCTGCTCGTGTAGTCGGCGAAGCCGTTCTTCACGTAGCTAGCCTTTGCGGGGCAGGGCGAGATGAAGCAGACGCCGATCTCGTCGTCCGCAAGCTCGGGATGCTGCTGCTTCGCCCGCTGCCTGGCAAGGGTTGCCGCAACCTCCATGGGCGGGAGCATGTGCATCACGTTGTCGTTGAGCGAAGGGAAGCGGAGCGCGATCAGGCGCACGACCACGGGGCAGGCAGAGCTGATGACGGGGAGCTTGATGCCCTCCGTCTTGAGGTACTGCCTCGTGTAGGCGCTCACGAGCTCGGCGGCCTTCGAAACCTCGAACACGTCGTCGAACCCAATCTTGAGCAGCCCATCCAGCACGTAATCTACGTCATCGAGATTGTCGAACTGGCCATAGAGCGACGGGGCGGGCAGGGCGATCTTGTAGCGGAAACGCTCCATGTCCTCGAGCCGTCCGACAACGGCCTTCTTGGCATTGTTGCCGCACGTGCGGATGCACTCGCCGCAGTCGATGCAGCGAGCCTCGTTGATCTTCGCATGCCCTTCCCAGATTCGAATGGCCTCGGTCGGGCATCTTCTCAAACAGGTTGTGCAGCCGGTGCACTTGGAAACGTCCAGCTGCACCGAGTGTTCGTACGTGTTGCTCGTCATCAGGCCTCCGCCCATGACAATTGGCTAGAGGTTTACTCGCATGGTGATCGTGGTGCCTACGCCGATCTCGGTGTCGATCTCCATCGAGTCGGTATAGCGCTTCATGTTGGGAAGTCCCATCCCCGCGCCGAACCCCAGGGATCGGATGCTGTCGGTTGCAGTGGAGAAACCCTCCTGCATGGCCTGCTCCACATTGGGGATGCCGGGACCGCTGTCCTTGAGGACGATCTCGACGCAGTCCTCGGTCACCGATACGTCGGCGGTTCCGCCGTCGGCGTGGATGACCATGTTGATCTCGCCCTCGTACATGGCGATGGAGACGCGGCGGATGATATCCGGCGGCAAGCCGAGCTGCCGGAGGTTCTTCTTGACCTGCGTGGATGCCTGTCCTGCAGAGGTGAAGTTCTCTCCGTCAACGTCGAAATGGAAGACGAGGGCATCAGACATGGGCGGCCGTCCCTATGAGTCCATTGGTGTAGAGCGTGCCGCATGCATCGTACATGCGCATCGTCGTGGCCATCATGACGATTCCATCATCCTCGGCCATGGAGATCATCATCTCGTTGGGCCTCTTGGAGCGGACGAAGACGATGCACCTCATGTCCATCATCTCGGCCGTCCTGATGACCTGCGGGTTTGTAAGGCCCGTAAGCAGAACCGCCTGATCCTTCACGTACATGAGCACGTCGCTCATCATGTCGCTTCCGCAAGCGGAAAAGACATCATGGTCGAGATTCTCCTCGCAGCACAGAACCTCTGCGCCAAGAAGGTCCCTGATCGTCGACATTTTCATAGTTGCGTCCCTTTACGTGCAGCGCGTCTGTTGGGGTGGGCGGCCAGGACGCTTCTTAAGCGTACTTGGCCAGGATCTTGTCCACGTCGTCGGTGGTGAGACGGCCGTAGACCTCGCCGTTGACGGTGAGGACGGGCGCCAGACCGCATGCGCCGAGGCAGCGGCAGGCTTCGAGCGAGAACTTGCCGTCGGGGGTGCACTCGCCCACGTCGATGCCCAGCTTCTCCTTGAACTTGTCGAGGATGTCGCCGGAGCCCTTGACGTAGCATGCGGTTCCCAGGCAAACGGACACATTGTGCTCGCCCTTGGGGGAGAGCGCGAACTGAGCGTAGAACGTTGCGACGCCGTAGACCTTCTCCAGCGGCACGCCCATACCCTCGGCGATCATCTCCTGCACCTCGATGGGCAGGTAGCCGTAGATGTCCTG
>CAMZCV010000279.1 GCA_947305035.1 uncultured Coriobacteriales bacterium
AAGAACTGCATGTGGCGAAGGATGGCGGCCTTGTACTCAACGGGATCGTCGCCATAGAGCTTCTTGATGACATGCTTGTAGGAGTGCACGAGACCGGTTGCCTCGAGGCGCTCGTAGTTGTAGTTAGCGTGAGAGAAGAACGTCCAGCGCCAGAAAGCGTTGACGATGTCCTTCTTTTCAAGTTTCTTCTCTGCCATGATTAGAAGTCCTCCTCATCATCATCGGCTGCAGCAGCGGCACCAGCGGGAGCACCGTTGTACAGGAGCGTGGTGTAGAAGTAGGCAACGACGCCGCCGAGCGCCGCGATGGCGATGACCGGGAGGCCAAGGTACTTGACCATGATCAGGCCGGTGACGAAGAACAGCAGGGTGCCGGGACGGCTGATGGAGCGGAGGTTCATTGCGATGCCGAGGGCCGGGAGCAGCGAGCCGATGACCTGCAGGATGCGGAGCGGCGTGCCGGTGAGCATGTCGATGAGGCCTGCAACGGCGGGGCCGCCGAGGTAGGTGGCCGCGGTGGCGGGGATCACGCACAGGCAGAACATGAGGATCTGCGGCGGAACGACATGCAGGAAGCAGATGCGGTCAAGGTCTGCGTTCTCAGCAGCCTGGTCGGCCATGTGGACGAAGGTGACGTCGAGGGTCATGTGGGTAACCCAAATCATGGTGCCGAGAAGGCCGAGCGGGAGAGCGATGGTCATTGCGGCGGTGGTGTCAACGCCGGAAACCATAGCCCAAGCGGTGCCGACGGTGCCAGCGAGGCCCGGGTCGGCGGGAGCGGTGCCGCCTGCGGAGATGAAGGCGACGTACGGCAGGTTGATTGCTGCGCCGTAGATGCAGCCCTGGACGGGGTCGCCCAGGATGATGCCTACGATGGTGCCTGCCACGAGGGGCTTGTAGACAACGGAGATCGAGCCGAGCAACGACAGCCACGGCGTGCCGATGTTGCCCAGGTAGTACACAACTCCAATCAAGAATGCTTGGAACAACGAGACGGTCATTTTCCCTCCTTCGTTCTGTCCTATGTTGCAGTTGCGCAAAGCAGCTTCTCCCGGATCGGCCGTATCCAGGAGCCGTGAAGCTGCGTTACACCAATACCAGAGCGCCCCGAAGGGCGCGTGGAACCAATGGAATTACAGGAGCTTGGAGATATCGGTTGCGTTATCCTCAGCGATGATGCGGACGGAGATGCTGGAACCTGCATCGATCATCTCCTTGAGCATCTGCTTCTCCTCGGGAGAGGCGGAGATGTTGCGGAAGAACTTCTCGCGGTTGCCGGAGACGCCCATGCCGCCGATGTTGATCTGGTCGAAGACGATGCCCTTCTGCATGAGGCTGTAGAGGGTCTTGGGATACTTGACGAGCACGATGACGGTGTCGCCGGCGAAGCCCTTCTTCAGGCGCTCGACGGCCTTGTCCTCGGTGAACACGGCGAGCTTGATGTTCGCGGGGATGCAGGACTTGAGGATGTTCTTGACGAGCGGGTCGACTGCAACGCCGTCATCGATGACCATGATCTTGTTGGCACCCAGGAAGTTGAGCCACGAGGTCATGACCTGTCCGTGGATGAGGCGGTCGTCGATGCGGACCATTGCGATGCCTTCGTACTTCATAGTTTTACCTCCCCTAAAGGTAAGACCAATACTGCCGGTGTTTAGAAGTCGCTCTCGTCTTCCTCTTCCTCGACGAACTTGCTGTTCTCGGCGAAGACGTCTTCGAGCTTGAGGATGCTTGAGGTGCCCACCGTGAGGCAGTTCTCCTCGAGCTGCTCGGGCGTGATGCCGTCGCGGCCGGTGAGAGCCTCGACCATCATGGGCATGTTGACACCCGTGATGCAGCGGAACGGCTTCTTGGCCATGCAGCGCATGACGGTGTTGGAGGGCGTGCCGCCGAAGAAGTCGGTGAAGACGAGGACGCCGTCGCCTTCGTCGAGCTCGGTAAGTGCGGTCATGACGCGCTCTTCGAACTCGTCGACCCCATCGCCATGATACAGGCCGATCGCACGCGCTTTGGGCTGGATTCCAGCGATGAGCGCTACGGCGTTGAGCAGTCCCTGTCCGAGGTCAGAGTGAGTTACGACAACGATACCGATCACAGTAATCCCCTCTCCACAAAGTGTACATATGATGGATAGTACCAGTGGTAAATGTTTAGCGCAAGTACGTATTGACGATTGATTCA
This sequence comes from uncultured Coriobacteriales bacterium, assembly GCA_947305035.1. Classification (GTDB taxonomy): domain Bacteria; phylum Actinomycetota; class Coriobacteriia; order Coriobacteriales; family Atopobiaceae; genus RUG721. The sequence goes on from CAMZCV010000279.1 coordinate 2,181, forward strand.
AAATTGTCTGCGAGCGATTCCGTTTCATGTGCGCTGGCTTGATTATTTGCGCTCGATAACTGTATATTTTAGTTTGTAGATATATATGGGTGTTGACATGCTCATCCGAGCGGTCTATAAATGTTTACCAGTGGATAGTTTTTGCCACCAGAAGTTTTCCACACCGTCAGTGGGAAAAGATTTGAAAAAGGAGGATGCCATGCTCGTCACCATGAAGGAGATTCTCGACAAGGCTATGGCCGGCAAGTATGCGGTCGGCGCGTTCAACGTTCCCAACCTCGAGTCCATCCAGGCGACCATCGAGGCCGCCGAGGAGCTCGGCGTTCCCGTGATCATCCAGCATGCCCAGGTCCATGAGGACGAGGGCCTCACCACGCTCGACGAGATCGGCCCCACCATGGTGGATTATGCCAAGCGCGCCAAGGTGCCCGTCTGCGTGCACCTCGACCACGGCGTTGACTTCGACTATCTTGTGCGCGCCATGCACATGGGCTTCACCTCCGTCATGATCGATGCCTCCGCCAAGCCCTATGAGGAGAACCTTGCCATCACCAAAGAGGTCTGCAAGGTTGCCCACGCGCTCAACGTCTCCGTCGAGGCTGAGCTCGGCGCCATGTTCAACTCCGCGGTGGGCTCCGGCGGCCGCGCGGCTTCCAGCCTCGATGACTACGACTCCGCCGACGAGGTCTACACCAACCCGAAGCAGGCCAAGGAGTTCATCGATG
>CAMZCV010000280.1 GCA_947305035.1 uncultured Coriobacteriales bacterium
AGATGATGCACGGCCACAGGCTCCCGCTCTTGAGCATGACCTCCACCAGCATGAATCCCACACCCACCGCGAAGACGATCTGCCCGATGACCAGGACGAGATCCATGCCGCTCGCGTTGAAGAGATTCACGATATGGCCGAAACCGAAGGTGATCGAGGAGATGACGATGGCCTGCATGCGGCTGTCCTCCTCGATTGCGCGGAACAAGAGGCCGCGGAAGATGAGCTCCTCGATGATGCCCACGCAGCACATGGAGACCACCCAGAGCGCACACTCGAGCGGCGTTGCCCCCAGCGTCATGCCGAGCCAGACCTTCTTGGTCGCGATGATGGCAAGCGGCAGGTAGAAGAGCATACGTGCCGCGGGCACCAGAGGCTTGCCGAGGAAGAAGAGCCCCTCCAGCTGCGCATGGCGGATCCACATCCACAGAAGCGCCGTGAGCGCGGCGAGCACAGGCACGCTAACGAGCTTCGCGGTGCCCAGATCGAGCGAGATGCCATCCGCCGTGGATGCGATCACCACGTAGGCGACGATCCACACGATGGCGAACGTCAGGTGGCTCTTCTCGTAGAGCTTATCGATCAGTTTCATGGTCCCTTTCCTCCAGTTGTGCGATGGCACCCATATAGGCGCTAGTCAAAGCCATCGAGACGATCTGCTCGTCGAACGAGATGGCGTTGTTGGCAAGCAGGCTCGCATACCCGTGCGCAGCGATGAAGAGCGAGAGGAACACCGTGCGGGCATCGGACTCCGATATGCCGGTCTTCTGCGCGATGAGCCCGATCATCTGCCCCAAGTCGGGGCTGTTGAGAAGCGCTTCTATGTCCTGGGCACCGAGGCCATCCGTTTGGAACAGGAACCGGAACAGGTTCGGTTCCTCATACCCGAAGCGCACGTAGTTGACCCCGAGCGCGAGCAGGGGATCGTCGGCATGCTCGATGCCCTCCATGATGAAACCCGTGTGGAAGCCGTCCGCTGCGATGTACGTCTGGCGGCGGATCTCCTCCATCGACTCGAACCAATAGAGCAGCGGCTGCGTGGAGCATCCGAGTGCTGAGGAGAGGCTGCGCGTATTGAGGTTCTCGTGGCCTTGCTCGCGGACAAGCGCAAAAGCTGCGGAAACAATGTCGTCGCGCGTCACCTTGGGCTTTGGCGGCATGTGCACTCCCCTCATCGAAAGAAGTCGTTTTATAACAGGCATTATATAACAGAACGGCTACCATGGAGTAGGCACATCGCAGAAAGATGGGAGCGCGCATGACCGAACGAGAACGCATGGAAGCGGGCATGTGGTACGACGCCAACTTCGACCCCGATCTGGCCAAGCTGCGCCTCGCGGTGAAGGATCTCTGCTGGCAGTTCAACGCACTCGCGCCGTCCGCCCTCGAGGAGCGCCTCGGGTTGCTGCGCCAAATCATCGGAAAGCTGGAAGAGCCCTGCGAGATCCTCTCCCCTCTCATGGTGGACTACGGCTTCAACGTGAGCATCGGCGCGGGGTCGTTCATCAACCACGACAGCTACCTCATGGACTGCGCCCCCATCACCATCGGGCGCCACGTGTTCATCGGCCCGCGCTTCGGCGCCTACACCGCACTGCACCCGCTGCTGCCCGAGCAGCGCAACACGGGCCTCGAATGCGCACGGCCCATCACCATCGATGACAACTGCTGGTTCGGCGGCAACGTGACGGTGCTCCCCGGCGTGCATATCGGCGAGGGCTGCGTCATCGGAGCGGGCAGCGTGGTAACGCGCGACATCCCCGCCGGCAGCCTTGCCATGGGCGTACCGTGCCGCGTGATCCGCCCCATCACCCCAGACGACCGTATCGACCCCGAGGAGATCTAGCATGGAGACCGCAAAGCAGCCGCTCAATCGAAAAACCTGGCTCGTCATCGTGCTGCTCGCCCTGGTGGGCCAAATCGCGTGGGCGGTGGAGAACAACTTCTTCAACCTGTTCATCCAGGATGCCTTCGGCGCATCGCTCTCAAACGTCGCCCTCATGGTGAGTGCAAGCGCTGCCACCGCTACCGCCACCACGCTGCTCGTGGGCACGTGGTCCGACCGTGTGGGCAAGCGCAAGGTGTTCGTGGTTGCGGGCACCCTCATCTGGGGCCTCACGATCTGCGCGTTCGCCGTGCGGCAGAAGGTCTCCGCTGCGCTCGCCCGCGACGCGGCTGCAGCAGCTGCCCTGGGTATCTCGCTCACCATCGGCTTCGACTGCCTCATGACCTTCTTCGGCAGCCTCGCCAACGACGCCTGCTTCAACGCCTGGCTCACCGACATCACCGACGAGACCAACCGTGGCCGCGTGGAGGGTGTGAACTCCGCCATGCCGCTGCTCTCGATGCTCGTGGTCTTCGGCGGCGCCATGTTCCTCATGATCGTGGGCGACGACGGCAGCGTGACCTACAACTACCCGCTCTTCTTCACCATCATCGGCGGCGTGGTCATCGCCACGGGCGTCATCTCAGCGCTCTGCATGGACGAGTCGCACCCCGAGCCCAAGCGCAATGCGGCCTATCTCGACGAGCTCCTCTGGGGCTTCAAGCCCTCCTCGGTGCGCGAGAACCGCATGCTCTACCTCGTGCTCGCGGGTTACTGCATCTTCGCCTGCGCCATGCAGGTCTTCATGCCCTACTACGTGCTCTACCTGCGCCTTCCCTATATCCTCGGCGAGAACTACGTGCTCGTGATGGCGCCGTGCATCGTCATCGCGAGCGTGTTCACCATCCTCTACGGGCGCCGTGTGGACACGCTGGGCTTCTCGAAGACCATCACGCTGCCGCTCGTCTTCTTCATCGTGGGATGCGTGCTGCTCACCGCCATCACCGCAGCGCCGGGTGTCTTCATCGGCAGCATGTTCATGCTGGCGGGCTATCTGGGCTCTGTCGCGTACTTCTCTG
>CAMZCV010000281.1 GCA_947305035.1 uncultured Coriobacteriales bacterium
TCGGGTACCGACGGATCGTCCGCGGCGCAGGCGTAGGCAACCTTGGAGACGCATGATCCTGCGCAGGTGCCGGGGCAGCGGTTCTCACGCGAATGCGGACACCCCGTGGCGACCTTGGCGTTGAGCCCGCGCCACACACGCCCCGCGAGGGCGAGCATGCGGTCGTCGACGGCAAAGGGGCCCACCACGTTCTCATCGAGACGCGGCTGGGCGAATGCCGTGCTGACGAGCCGCACCTGCTCCTCGTCGATGCGGGCGAGGTAGGCCACGCCCACGGCCGAGAGCACCCCTTCGAGCGTTGGCGTGCACGAGAGCAGGGCGCAGCGCCCCTGCATGCATGCGCGGCGTAGGGCGAGCACGGCGGTATCGACCGTATCGGGGCCGTCGGGAAGGATGGCGGCTGCGAGGGCGGCATCAGAAGAGGCGGGGCTGTGCCGCCTCGATGCTGCGCCGTGTGCGGTTGTAGGCGCTTGCTTGGGCATCTTCCACCACCTTCCCCCTGATAAGCTCCGCATCGAGCGGACTCTTTGGATCGCGCGCACCGGCGCAGGTGAGGAAGTGCCGCGCCCGCTTGAGCGTGATGTTGAGTGCGCGGAGGTCATCGAAACCGAGCCGCTTGGAGCGCCGCGCGCGGATGATGCGGCGCGCACCCACGGGACCGATGCCCGGCACGCGCAGCAGCAGCTCGAGCGGGGCGTCCATCACCTCCACGGGGAAGAGGCCGATGTTGCGCAGGGCCCAGGCCAGCTTGGGATCGACTTCGAGGTCGAGCCAGGGCGCTTCGGGCGTCGCCAGCTCGTCGGGCGAGAAGGCATAGTAGCGCATGAGCCAATCGGCCTGGTAGAGGCGGTGCTCGCGCCGCAGGGGCACGGGCGTGGCGCCATCGGGCAGCTTCGGGTCGTCCATCATGGGGATGTAGGCCGAGAAGAACACGCGCTTGAGGTCGTACTTCTCGTAGAGGGTGCGCGAGAGCTGCAGGATATGGTTGTCGTCCTCAGGGGTGGCGCCGATGATGAGCTGCGTGGCCTGCCCCGCGGGCGCGAAGGAGCGCTTTGACGGCGCTACGGCCGCGTGGGGGCGCAGGGTGAGCGCTGCGCCGTGTTGGGCCATGGAGAGGGGAGCGGAGCCGTCGAAGGGCCTGCTGGAGGCTGCGAGCGCCTTCCTGCCGCGCTTTTCCGCCGCGTCGAGCAGCCGCTGGGCCTCCTCGCCTCGCGTGGCGCTGATCTGCGCCATGGGGCGGACGACCTGCTCGGCGCTCTTGTCGGGGCAGAGGGCGGCGAGCGAGGATCTGCTGGGGAGCTCGAGGTTGACGGAGAGGCGGTCTGCCAGGCGGCCCAGCGCATCCACGAGCTCGGGGGACGTGCCGGGGATGACCTTGGCGTGGATGTAGCCGTTGAACCGCAGCTCCTGACGCAGGATGCGCAGGCACTCGGCCATGCGCTCGGCGGTGGCGTCGGGCGTGCCCAGGACACCGGACGAGAGGAACAGCCCCTCGATGTAGTTGCGCTTGTAGAAGTCGACCGTGAGCTCGGCGAGCTCGCGCGGCTCGAACGTTGCCCGCGCGCAGGATGCGGAGCGCCGGTTGACGCAGTAGGCGCAATCGTAGGAACAGGCATTGGAGAGGAGCACCTTGAGGAGCGTGATGCAGCGGCCGTCGGGCGTGAAGGAGTGGCAGCAGCCCGCAGCCGAGGCAGCGCCGAGCTTGCCCGTCTGCGGTCCGCGCGCCACGCCCGAAGACGTGCAGGCTGCGTCGTATTTTGCCGCGTCGGCGAGGATGCCCAGCTTGGTGTAAGTGTCCATGAATCTGCCTCATCTCAGCACGAGCGGAGGATTGGAAAGCATGTTGGAGACAGCTTCAATGTAGATCGCGGTGTCTCGGAGCTCGGTTATGCTCGTCATGCGGCTGCCGGCGTCTTTGCTGCTGGCTCCGCAGTGGAAAATGCGTGCGGTATCGGTTTTGAAATCGAGGACGATGTATCGGTCGTGCACCATCCCGCATGATCTGGTAAAAGAGATTGCCAACCCTGAGTATTCTGCCGAGAAATCTTGGAACTCCGAGAGCCGCAACTTGTCTGCGCTCCGATTGTCGCTGATGACGTTCACCGACACTCCCTTAGGTGCATGGGCGAGATGTTGGAGTGTTTTCGACGAAATGTAGTCATCGATGAGGATGATGCCCGTACGCGCCTGTTCATATATCTGCTGATAAGCCAAGTCTGCCGTGAATCGCTCGTTATTCATGATGAGAATTTCACCGTGCGCTTTGGTTGCTTCGAAGGTACCCTCCAGCTCACGCAACCTGTTTCCGTGCTCGCTGAGTGCTTGCTCGTGTTGCTCGAGTGTCTCGATGATTGATTGGTATCCGCGTGAGCTGAGGAACTCCTGGCTGCTTGTCATACAGTCTTTCATGCTTTTGAAGAGGCGTATGAGCGCCATGCTCTGATGTGTTGCCAACTCGCCTTTGAGCACGGTCATAAGCATATAGACGCCCTGCTCGGTGAAAGCGTAGGGAAGGTATTTGATATTCGAGCCGCGTTTGTTTCCCGAGGCGTTCAAGGTCACATATTGTGACCTTGATGATAGGAGCGAAAGCTCGTCTTCTGTTAACTGGAACATGAAGTCGCCGGGGAACTTCTCGATATTGCGCCTGACCTGTTGGTTGAAGGCCTTTGTGGTATATCCGTATATCTGCGCGAGATCGTAATCGATCATGACGTGAGAGCCGCGTATCACGTAGATTCTGCCCCTGATATCCTGCTCGTCTGCGATGGCAAGGCTGATGTCCTCATCCATGAACGGCCCTCCTGCAATCGAATATATGTTCGATTGCAACTAGAGGGCATGCGCTGGACAAGAACAAGTGTTCTTTGTTGACGATGATGAGTTGTATTTGCCTGTGA
>CAMZCV010000282.1 GCA_947305035.1 uncultured Coriobacteriales bacterium
CTTGCGGGTGCTGTTATTGGAGGACTAGTCCTCGGCGATCTCAGTGATGGCGCCTGCGGGGCAAGCATCAAGGCAAGCACCGCAACCCACGCAGTCATCAGGATTGGCGACGGTGGCAACGTCCTCAATCTCGATAACGCCGCTCGGGCAGGTGTCTGCGCACATTCCGCAGCTGATGCAAGAATCAGAATCAATAACAGGATGCATGAGCCTCTCCTCTCATTGGGGTACCCTAAATCAAACAGTAGCATTACATGCACCGCAGTGGAACGTGAATTTGAACGAAAGGAAAAGACGGAATGGCAAAGAAGATCACCGTGCTGTGCTATCCCTCCTGCTCCACCTGCAAAAAGGCCCTGAAATGGCTGGATGCGAACGGGATTGCCTATTCTCAGCGCCATATTGCCGACGATGCTCCCACGGCTGACGAGCTCACCGCCTGGATTGCTGCGAGCGGCCTTCCCTTCAAGCGCTTCTTCAACACGAGCGGGAAGCTTTATCGTTCGCTCGATGTTAAGAGCAAGCTCGAAGCGGGTATGAATGGGGAGGAGGCCATCGAGCTCCTCGCGACCGACGGCCTTCTCGTGAAGCGCCCCATCGTGGTGGGCGACGGCTTCGTCCTGGTGGGGTTCCGCGAGGACGAATGGGCGGAGAAGCTCCTCTAACACTGGGAGGCATCCATGGCAGAAACGGCAGAGAAGCAGGGATTCCTCGCCCGCAAGGGCATCGAGATCAGCTTCCAGCGCTATTGCATCGGCGCGCTTGGGGCTATGGCCCAGGGTTTGTTCGCGTCGCTGCTCATCGGCACCATCTTCGGAACGCTCGGCGACCTCACAGGGTTTGCCGCGCTCTCGGAGATCGGCGGCTTCGCCAAGGCGGTTGCGGGTCCTGCGATGGCCATCGCCATCGGGTACGCGCTCCAGGCGCCCCCGCTCGTGCTCTTCTCGCTGGCTGCGGTGGGCCAGGCTGCCAACGCCGCCGGCGGCGCAGGGGGACCGCTTGCCGTGCTCGTGGTTGCCATCGTGGCCGCTGAGCTGGGCAAAGCCGTCTCCAAGGAGACGAAGGTCGACATCCTCGTAACCCCGGGCGTCACCGTGGGCGTGGGCTGCGCGCTTGCCATGCTCGTCGCACCGTGGATCGGTGCGCTCGCCTCCTCGCTCGGCAACCTCATCATGTGGGCCACCGAGCTCCAGCCCTTCCTCATGGGCATCATCGTCTCCGTCGTCATCGGCATCGCGCTCACGCTGCCCATCTCCTCCGCAGCCATCTGCGCGGCGCTCTCGCTCACCGGCCTTGCCGGAGGAGCTGCGCTTGCAGGCTGCTGCGCCCAGATGGTGGGCTTCGCCGTGGCGAGCTTCCGCGAGAACGGCGTGGGCGGCCTCGTGTCGCAGGGCATCGGCACCTCGATGCTGCAGATGGGCAATATCATGAAGAAGCCTGCGGTGTGGGTGCCCGCCATCGTTGCCTCCGCCATCACTGGCCCCATTGCAACCTGCATCTTCCATATGGAGCAGAACGGCGCTGCCATTGCGAGCGGCATGGGCACGAGCGGTCTCGTGGGTCCGATCGGCCTCTATACGGGCTGGATCGCCGACGGCATCGTACCGGGAGCCTTCGAGTGGCTGGGCATGCTGCTCGTGTGCATCGTGCTGCCCGCCGCCATCTCCTGGGTCGTCTCCGAGGTCATGCGCAAGGCCGGCATCATCCAGCAAGGCGATATGGCGCTGGACTAGGGAAGGGAAGAAACCGTGATTCCCCTGCAGAGATTCGCCATCATCAGGCGTATGAAGGAGCGGCTCGCGGAGAAGCGGGCGCTCAAAGAGGGACGTTCCGAGGGAAAGGCCCAGCAGGCTGGGAAAAGCCGGGGCATCGGACCGAAGATCGCACGCTAACGGCGCGTCCCCAAGGAATCGGGCGGATTGGATTCCGTGTTAATTAAACGATTTACGGGCATCTCCGGGTGCCCGATTTCATTTTTCGCGGAACGAGGGACTACACTAAAGCAGATAGGATGAGGAGAGATAGGAGGCGGTCATGGCGTTACGCGATGCGGTGTACGGTGCTGCTGTGGGCGATGCCCTGGGCGTTCCATACGAGTTCTTGTCGCGAGGATCCTTCACGTGCACCGATATGGTCGGGTTCGGGACGCACTACCAGCCTGCCGGTACCTGGTCCGACGATACGGCCCTCCTGCTTGCAACCAGCGCGAGCATCAAGGCGCGCGGATGCGTGGACGTGGCCGATATCCGCCTCAATTTCGAAGATTGGTACTACGACGGCGCCTTTGCCATCGACGGCAACGTGTTCGACGTGGGCAACTCCACCTCCGCCGCCATCATCGAGGGCATGGGACGCTCCGGAGCGAATTCCAACGGAAACGGCTCGCTCATGCGCATAGCCCCGCTTGCCTACACCGACGCGAGCGATGACGATATCCGTGCGGTTTCCGCCATCACCCACGCGCATGAGATCTCGACCGAGGCATGCGTGCGCTTCGTCCACATCCTGCGCAACCCTGCGCTCGCGGAGCAGTTCGAGCTTCCTGAGAGCATCGACCAGGTCGAGTCGGGCGGGTTCGTGAAGCACACCCTCGAGGCAGCCATATGGTGCTTCACCCATACATCCTGCTACCGCGATTGCGTGCTCATGGCAGTCAACATGGGCTCCGACACCGACACGACCGCCTGCGTTGCCGGTGCATGGATGGAGCCTTTCCATTTCGAGATGTACAACGACGACACGCAAGCCCTCACCGTGAGCGTGCTCGACTTCACGCCTAACACCGACGCTTTGAGCATGGCCACTGGCACCGAGCTGCCCTTCACCGTGGCCGGCAACAGCGCCGAGTACATCGACCTCGCCATCCAAGTGCAGGCTCCCGCCAATGCCGAAGCTGGCG
>CAMZCV010000283.1 GCA_947305035.1 uncultured Coriobacteriales bacterium
CAGTCGCACTCACTCGCACATCACCCCCAGCTGCTCGCCCATGTCATAGAGATAGTCAGCCATAAGCTCGGCCAGCCGCCTGTAGTAGCCCACCTGCTCGTCCAGCGGCCTCTCGCCCATGCGGTCGTAGATGACCTCCTTGCGCTCGTCGGGAGTCATGTCGCTGTAGCAGACGCTGCACCACCTGCCGTTGCGCTCCACGCGGTAGAAAACGCCATCGAGGTTTCGCGGTACCTTGCTCATGCGTCCTCCATTGTGCGCTCGCACAATGCCTTGCAGCGGGCCACGAGGGCGGCTATCGTCGGTCCACCGTCAACCGAGTCAATGGCGTCCTCAATGATGCGCTCCCATGTGTCAGGTGCGTGGTGGCGCTTGGTGCTTGCGCCAGTCCAGTCGGCTAGCTCATGGCCGTCCTCGACGTAGAACAGCACGCCGTCACCGATGCCTACAACCTCGAACGTCTCGCCAGTCGTAGGCCACTCCATCACGTCATCGATATGGACGGGCTCGCCGTCCATGTCCAGCGGCAGGGGTATGGTTGCGCCGTTGTCCTGCTCCCCCAGCACGCGGTCCAGCTCGGCCTTCAGGCTCTCGTTCTCGCGCTCAAGGTTTGCGTGGATGCTGTCGATGGCATCGAGCATCTGCTCTATCGTGCTTTTCCAACCAAACCACGGGGCGGGCACCTTCTTAAACATGTCTTCACCCGTGCCGTAGTTGTATGCGTGCTCGAACCAGTCCCGCAACTCGCCCGTGATGGGCGTGTACTCGCTCATGTGTCTGTCCCCTTTCTTCGTGAATGCCCCTGTGGGGCGCTGTAGCCTATGCAGAAGCCCCGCAAACGCGCACCGTGGGCAATTAGTCCACCTTGCGCGTCGCGTGGCTAGAATCGCGTTCTGCGCGCCTTATGTAGCGCGATACCGTGCGCGTGCTGACGCCGTAGTAGCTCGCCAGCGCTTCCAGGGACCACCCGCGGGGTGGTGGTGCAGAAGCTCGTCCACCTCCCACTCGCTGAGCGCGGTGGTGCCGTGGGGTCGGCCCCTCACAGCCCCTCCCAGCACTCGCAGTCCATGCAGCCCATCCACCGCGCGGCCCGCAGCCTTTCGGCCTGCTCCTTCGCGCCGAACCCGCTGCCGTAGTCGCGCTCGCCCACGCACAGCACGCCCACGGCCCGCAGGCACGCGTCCACGTGGTCGCACGTGCCCATGCGGTCCAGCAGCTCGGCGTCCTCGGCGCTTCTCGCCAGCTCCGCGCTCTCGGCGAAGGTCATCGGCTCGTATCGGTCAGCCATCGTAGCGCCCCCTCTCGCGGTTCTTCCGCTCCACGCGGTCCAGCGCGGCCTGCATGTCGATTCCGTAGCGCTCCGCGAGGTTCGCGCATGCGGTGATGCAGTCGGCCAGCTCGTCGGCGAGGGTGGCCTTGCGCCGCTCGATGTGCGAGTTGAAGCCGATGCCGTCGAGCATGGCGCTATGCGATAGCGTCTCCCACGCGCTGAACACCTCCGCGGCTTCCTCGACCACCTTCTGCGCGACCTCCTTGTCGGTGCCGTGGCGGAAGGTGCTAACGTCCAGTTTCATCGGTCCTCCTCTCCGTGAGCGTGCCCCACACGCGCTCGGCGCATGCGGGGCACAGGTCTATCTCGGTCATGTCGTGCGCTCCCTGCCGCATGCCGTCGAGCAGCACGTGCCGCATGACGCGCACGTACTCGGTCGCAGGCTCTCCGCACAGGTCGCAGCGAAAGTCGGTTGTCTTCGTTGTCGGCCACCCCCTACGAGATCAGGTTGCACCACCCGGCCATGAGCGTCGCCACGCTCCTGCCGCTGGCCCCGCTCTTGTTCTTCACCACCGTCATGCGGCCCTCGTACCACCCGTTCTGCGCGACGCTGGGAACCAACTGGCCCGTCTCGTCATCCTTGCGGCGGTCGGGCACGAGCATGACGGCCTGCTCCGCCGCGTAGCCCACGTAGCCGCTGCCGCGGTACCACGAAAGGCTCGGGCCGTCCTTGTAGTCGGCTTGCGTCAGGTTGCGCGTGCTGCTGAGCGCGAGCACGTTGCTCGGCCCGCCCTGCCCGTATGCCAGCTCCTGAAGCGCGTTGACCACCTCCGTCACGCGCTGGTACTCGCTCTGCTCCTGGGCGCCCGTCTCGTCCTTGCCAGCGGTCGGCACGATCTGGATGTAGTCCACCACCAGCACGGGCGGCTCGCCCTCCACGGCCCTCGCCATCTCGCACAGCTCGTGGACGCCGTATCCGCCCGTGAGCACCGCGAGGTTGCGGCCCGGCCCCTCGTCCCACGCCGTGAGCGCGTAGGTGATGGGGTCCATCTGACCGCCCACGACGTAGCGGCTCAGCTCGTCGCGCATCAGCCCGTCGTACTGGTGGCGGCTCGCGCGCTCGCTGCCGTTGATGACGTTGCCCCAGTTGAACGGCTCCACGCCCTGAGCGCGAAGCGCTGGGTAGCAGCTCCACGCCGACGCGCAGCGGAGCTGCACCACCTCCCAGCTCATCTCGTAGCTGGCGTACACCACGCGCCTGCCGCTTGCGCACATGAGCATCGAGGCCAGGCACGCGAGCACGCTCTTGCCGCTCGACGGCGGACCGCCCACGACGGTCAGCCCGCGCGTCATGCCGCCGTTCAGGAGCTGGTCCAGCTTGTCGATGTGGGTTGGCTGCGGGTCCGGCGCTGCTAGGTATGCGCTCATGGCCAGCTCGCCCTCGGGGCGGTCCACCATGCGCACCGCGTCCCACTCGACGCCCGCCATCAGTACCCCTCCGGCTTCGGCGGCACGTCCAGCGTCGGGTCCACCTGAACGGGCGCGCGCGCCGCGCCGTCAGGCGCGGGCGCGCAAGCGCCTACTACGTCGCCTCACGCGACTTTGAGCTTCCCGAGC